>CANRPR010000001.1 GCA_947632535.1 uncultured Clostridia bacterium
ACTTTTACATGCATTTTAATATAAATATCTATATTTGGAATCTGCTCAGCAAAACCATTTAATGCTCCAAGTTGCAAGCTAGCTTCAGATAATAATTTATTAAGTTCACTATCATTCCATATCCATTCGTCATTTATTTTACTTGGCATAAATGCTTTATAATCATTTACTTTTAGATAACTTCCTGATTGATATTCCTCTAACTTTTGCATCAATTATCCCTCCTCTTTTTTCAAATATATTATTAAATAACCCTTTTTCTTAAAATACGCAAAAATATTATTTAAAAGATTGTTGATTTTTCAATACTTTGAGGTCTGTTTTCTTTTCATACGCATATCGCAGTTGCTGTTTGTTTTATTTTCGTTCATTTTTCTCTCCTAATAATTTTTTATTGATTTCCTATGTAGCTAAATACTTTTCCCAGACTATCATTGATTACTAACTTTGCTCTATTATCGTAAGGTGTACTATCTTTATTAATTAAAACTAGGTTTTTTCTTCTAAAATACCTTATCAATCCACTTGCAGGATATACTGTTAAAGATGTTCCTCCTACAATTAACATATCTGCATTTTCTATTGCTCTAATTGAATTCTCTAATGTTGCATTATTAAGTTCTTCCTCATAAAGTACAACGTCTGGTTTTACAATTCCACCACAATCACATCTTGGAATATCATTACAATTAAATACATATTCTGCATTAAAAAATTTTTTACATCTCATACAGTAATTTCTTAATACACTTCCATGCAATTCATATACTACCTTGGAACCCGCTTTTTGATGTAAACCATCTATATTCTGTGTTACTATTGCCTTCAATTTTCCCATATTTTCAAACTCTGCTAATTTGATATGTGTTATGTTTGGTTCATATTTCAAACTATTCATTTTATCTTTGTAAAATTTAAAAAATTCTTCCGTATTATTAATAAAGAAAGTATGACTAAGTATGTCTTCTGGTGGATATTTATAATGCTGATTATATAATCCGTCCTTGCTTCTAAAATCTGGTATTCCGCTTTCAGTAGATACTCCTGCACCACCAAAAAATACTATATTATTACTTTCTTTTATTAATTGTTTAAGCTGTTCTATTTTATCTTCCATATTATTAACCTTTTTAACATTTTAATAATTTCTATATTGATTTTGATCTGCTCTTTCGTCTAATTTTCTATCAAATTGCTCATTTTTATAAAACCAATCTGTTTTTTTATCAACTGGATGCGCCATTCTATTTCTTTCTATTAAGATATTAAATAATATTGCAATTGGTAATATTATTGCAATAAAAGAGACTAATACATTAAGCACATTATTCATTGCCAATGGCTCTCCATTTATAACTGGTAATAATGAATTATACAAATCAACACCAAAATACATTCCATGTAATATTAAATATGCAATTGCTCCTATTAACTTCTTTTTTGATACTAATAAAATACATATAAATACAGCAAATAGTAATATTATTTCCATATTCATATTTATTATTTGAAATCCCATATCTATACCTATAGAACTAGTAAAAGCCACTACTACTCTAAATCCCCAAAACATAATCATAAATAATAAAAGTAAAATACTTCCAAAACTTGTCATTTTTTTATCCTCCTATTTTTAATAAATACTATTCATTTGTTTTTATCTTATTTATCTTTTATTTTAGCACTGTTTATCTTTTTTATCAACTTTTAACTATTTTAATTTATACTTTTTTGTAATATTTTTTTGTTTTTTAGCAAAACTAATATAAACTGGAGGTAAACTATGAATCAAATTTTGTTTGACAAAAATATTAACAATAACTATGTAGCATCAAAAGCTTCAACTAACAAGATTTATATATTTAGAATTTTGTTTTTCATTTGTTTATTTCTAATTATACTTTTAATTACTTATTATTGCTATTTTTGGTATATTTTGAATCAAAAAGAAGATTTGTCTTATTCTTTAAAAGATTCTTTTAATATTAGACAATTGTATAGTAATGTTTCTTATAGTTATACGACTGTAAGGACATTAAATGATTATGTTTCTAGTACTTCCAATTTTTCAGTAATTGGGATTGTTGAAATTCCAAAAATAGATATTAGTTATCCTATTTTATCTAGTATAAGTGATGAACTGCTAAAAATAGCACCTTGTAGGTTTTATGGACCTTTGCCTAATGAGATTGGAAATTTATGTATAGCAGGACATAATTATAAAAACTCTAAATTTTTCAGTAAACTAAAGAATTTAGAAAAAAATGATATTATAAAAATAAGAGATTTAACAGGAAAAAATTTAGATTATGTAATATATGATATATTTGAAACAAGTTATGACGATATTTCTTGCATAAGTCAAGAGACTAATAATAAAAGAGAAATAACTTTAATTACTTGTAATACTCAAAAAGATAAAAGAACTATTGTAAAAGCAAAAGAAAGAGATTAATTATCTCCTTCTTTTGTAATATAATTAGATATTTTTGTAATCTACAACTTTTTTATATGCATATATTGCAACAATTGCAAGTAATATAATGGCTGTTATCATAGTATAATCTCCTACACCTGTTTTTGGTAGGTTATTTGTACTGTTATATAAACTTGTGTTGCTTGCATTGTTTGTTGTACCTAAAGTACCTACTGGATTTTGTACATTGTTTTGAACATTTGTTACAGGGGTTGCATTATTAACTAAATTATTTGCAGTATTTGTTCCATCTGGTATTATTCCGAAATCACTTGATGCAGAAACTGCAGAATATAGTGATACTAATACAGCTATTGTTAATACAACTATTAAAATTTTCTTTAAATTTGTCATATGATTTTCCACCTCATTAATATTTTTTATATTATTATAATTAATTCTGTATTATTTATACTATACTTTTTTAATAAATGCAATACTTTTTCTGTTTTTTTTTAAAACGTAATATTTTTGTAATATTGATTTGTCAAAAAAAAGATTGTATAATAAAAATAGTGAGGTATGTATGGAAAACAAATTTATTAACAAATTAGAATATAATAAAATTTTAGAAAAGTTAGAACAAGAAGCTATAACTGAATTAGGAAAAGAATTAGTTACTAATTTAAAGCCAGTTTTTTCTAAAGCCAGTG
The DNA here is from genome assembly GCA_947632535.1 of uncultured Clostridia bacterium. Classification (GTDB taxonomy): domain Bacteria; phylum Bacillota; class Clostridia; order TANB77; family CAG-508; genus CANRPR01. The sequence goes on from CANRPR010000001.1 coordinate 3,130, forward strand.
TAGCTATTTTATTAAGAGAAACCACAGAAGCAGTAACTTTATACTCAAAATATGGGAATTGCCCTATTACAGATATTAGTAATATATTGCCCTCTATAAAGCTATTAGAAAGCAACTTTTCTTTATCTGCTAAGGCTTTATTAGAAATTTCTCATATTTTAAAATTGTCTAATGATATAAAAAATTATTTTTATAATGACGATAATTCTTCAGCTGATGTTTCTTATCCAATATTACATGACATTATTTCAAATTTGTATTTTTCAGCTGCTATATATGATAAAATTACCACTTGCATAATTGACGAAAATACCATAGCAGATAATGCATCTAGTGAATTATTTTCGATAAGAAAAAAGCAACATAGTATAGAAGATAACATTAGAAATCAGTTATATTCTTTTATACATTCTTCTAGCTATTCTAAATATATACAAGATGCTGTTATTACAATTAGAAATAATAGATTTGTTATTCCTGTAAAGGAAGAATATAGAAGTATGGTAAAAGGATTCGTGCACGATACATCTTCTAGTGGCTCAACTGTTTTTATTGAACCTATTTCAATTTTTGAACTTAATAATGAGAGTAATCATTTAAAACTTTTAGAACAAACTGAAATAAACAAAATATTATCAAATTTATCTGCTATGTTATATGGAATTACTTCTGAATTATTATATAATTATAATTCTATAGGAAAGCTAGACTTTATATTTGCTAAAGCCAAATATTCAATAAAAAATAATTGCACTTGTCCTGTTATTAGCGAAAATAAATTTATAAATTTAATTAATGCTAGACATCCTTTAATAGATTCTACTAAAGTTGTTCCTATAAGTATTAATATTGGAAAAGATTTCACTACTTTAGTAATTACTGGTCCTAATACTGGTGGTAAAACTGTAACTCTAAAAACCGTTGGTATTATATGTTTAATGGCATATAGTGGTCTTTATATTCCAGCAAATGACAATAGTTCTTTATTTGTATTTGACAATGTATTTGCAGATATTGGTGATGAGCAAAGTATCCAAGAATCATTAAGTACTTTTTCTGCTCACATGCGAAATATTATTGAAATTATAAAATACTCTACTAGCAATAGCTTAGTTTTATTAGACGAACTTGGTTCTGGAACTGATCCTATAGAAGGTGAAGCTTTGGCTATTAGTATTTTAGAATATTTTAAAAACTATAATACTCTGACTCTAGCGACTACTCATTATCCTGAAATAAAAAATTATGCTATAGTTACAGATGGATTTGAAAATGCTAGCTGTGAATTTGATATTGAAAATTTAAGACCTACTTATCAATTGTTAATAGGCATTCCAGGAAAAAGCAATGCTTTTGCAATTAGTAAAAAACTCGGATTATCTTCTGAAATATTAGATAGAGCTAATTCGTTGCTAACTTCGTCAAACATAGATATAGAAACATTAATGAAAAATATTTATGCCGATAAAATTAAAATAGAAAAAGAAAAACAATTGATAGAAAAAAATTCTAATCAGATAGAATTGCTTCGTAAAAACTTGGAAAATCAAAATCATGAAATCGAATTAAAAAAAGCTTCCATTATTGAAAAAGCTAAACAAGATGCACGAAATATTTTATTAGATGCGAAAGAAGAAATGAACAATGCTATTGCATTGTCTAATTCTAATGCTTCTGTTAAAGATTTGAACACAACTCGAAATAAATTGAATGAAAAAATTAAGTCTACCATTGCGGTAAGTTCTGAACAAAAAAATATTGATTTACCACTTACTATTGAGGATATAAAAGTTGGCGATGAGGTATTTGTAAATACCTTTGGACAGACTGGTATTGTCTTATCTTTGCCAAATAAATATAATGAATTACAAATTCAAATTGGCAGTTTAAAGATGAATATTAATATTAAAAATTTGTCCAAGAAAAAATCTACTAAATCAAGCTCTACTTCTCAATCTAGTACATCTTTTTCTAATTCAAAATCAAAAAATATTAATTCTGAAATTAATGTTATTGGCTTAAATGTAGAAGAAGCAGTTTTCTTAATAGATAAGTATTTGGATGATTGCTCTTTAGCAAAGCTTCAAGAAGTTAGAATAGTACACGGCAAAGGCACAGGGGCACTAAGAGCTGGAATTCATAGTTTTCTAAAGAAAAATGCTCATGTAAGTAGCTTTAGACTAGGCACTTTTGGTGAAGGAGAAACTGGTGTTACGGTTGTGACATTGAAAAAATAGAATTTTTGCGACAATATTTTTTAGAAATGCAGTAATTTATTTTTTAGAAAATGCAGTAATTTACTTGACTTTTCCAATATTTTGTATTAAAATATTTTAGTATTAATGTATAAATGAACTTCTCCCCGGTGGTTTATTTATCATAAACATATTTATAATAATGAATGGAGGGTATTATTACCATGAATAATACAACATATAGTATAAAGAAAAATGAAATTGAAAGAAAATGGTATATAATTGATGCAGCAAACAAACCTTTAGGTAGAGTAGCAACAGAAGCTGCAAAATTATTAAGAGGAAAACATAAACCAACTTTCACACCAAATATAGATACTGGTGATAATGTAATCATAATTAACTGTGATAAAGTAGTTTTAACTGGTCATAAATTAGATCAAAAAACATACAGACATCATTCAGGTTATATTGGAGGTATGAAAGAAATTAGTGCTAGAGATTTATTAGCAAATAATTCTGAAAAGGCTATAATGCTAGCAGTTAAAGGAATGCTTCCAAAAAATAGTTTAGGAAGACAAACTATAAAAAAATTAAGATTATATGCTGGTAGTGAACATGAAAATCAAGCTCAAAAACCAGAAATATGGGAATTCTAAAGTATTAAGGAGGAAAAAAAATGCCTAAAGCAAAATCAGAAAAAATAATGTTCTATGGTACAGGTAGAAGAAAAAGTTCAATTGCTAGAGTTAGATTAGTAGAAGGAACTGGTGTTATTACAATAAACGGAAAAAGTATTGATGAATATTTTGGTGTAGAAACATTAAAGGTTATAGTAAAACAACCTTTAACAGTTACAAACACTATAGCAAAATATGATGTTATTTGTAAAGTAGAAGGTGGAGGTCTTAGCGGTCAAGCTGGAGCAATTAGACATGGTATTGCTAGAGCTTTAAATGAAGCAAATGCTGAATATAGACCTGAATTAAAAGCAAATGGTTTCTTAACAAGAGATCCTCGTATGAAGGAAAGAAAGAAATATGGCCTTAAAAAAGCTAGAAAAGCTCCACAATTTAGTAAGAGATAATCAACAAATAAAAAAATCAGTAAAAATTTTACTGATTTTTTTATTTTTATAACTTATATTTTTCTAAATACCCCTGCTACTTTTCCAAGAATTTTACAATCTGGCACAATAATTGGATCCATTGTAGAATTTTCTGGTTGTAAACGAATATGATCTTTTTCTTTATAAAATGTTTTTACTGTAGCTTCATCTTCTATTAAAGCTACTACTATTTGTCCATTTTCAGCTGTATTTTGTTTTTTAACTAATATATAATCTCCATCTAAAATACCAGCTTCTATCATACTTTCCCCTCTTACTGTTAGCATAAAGCTTTCACTATTTCCAACAAAATCTATTGGAATTGGAAAAGTATCTGTTATATTTTCTACTGCTAAAATTGGTGCTCCTGCTGTTATTTTTCCTATAACTGGAACTTCTACCATTTCTTTTCCACTATAAAAATTCTTTTCTGAAGGATTGTTTTCTTTTCCATCTACTAATCCACCTTTTAATAATTTAAGAGTTCTACCTTTTTGTGATTCTTTCTTTATATATCCCTTTTCTGCTAATTTTGCTAAATATCCATGAACTGTTGCAGTAGATTTTAGTCCCACTGCTTTTCCTATTTCCCTTACAGATGGTGCATATCCATTTTCCATTTGACTTTTTTCTATAAATTTCAATATTGCTTTCTCTCTTTTGTTAATAGTGTTTGGATCCTTTTTTCTCATATTTATCACTCCCTATTTTTCTATTGCCATTATGATAACATACAAACAAAAAAATGTCAAACAAATTTTTGACATTTTTTATTTTTCTTTTAATTTTCCCATTCAAAGTGCCAGTCTAAAATTCTAACTGTGTCTCCCTCTTTTACTCCCATTTGTCTTAACTTTTCTTCTATTCCTAATTCTCTAATGCACTTTTGGAAATAATACATTGACTCATTATCTTGTATATTTACTCTACCCATTAATCTATCAACAGCAGGTCCTGATACAACAAAGTCTTCACCATCTTTTATTATATCAAATTCGTTTTTATTTTCTAAAGTATATATCATTCTTTCTTCAACATCTATTAAATCTTCTTTAGGTAATTGTTTTAAAACTTCAGATACTCGATTCATTAACCTATCTATTCCTTCTCCTGTTACTGCTGAAATTTTATATATTTCTAGATTCTCTTTTTTGGCCAATTCTTCTAGCTTTTTATAATTATCTTCATTTTGCATTACATCAATTTTATTGGCTACTATAATTTGTTTTCTATTAACTAATTTTTCGCTATACTGTTTTAATTCAGCATTAATTGTATAAAAATCTTCAACTGGATTTCTTCCCTCGTTTCCAGAAACATCTATAACATGTAGTAATAACCTAGTTCTTTCAATATGCCTTAAAAATTGTATCCCTAATCCTGTGCCTTGACTTGCTCCTTCTATAATTCCAGGAATATCTGCTATTATAAAGCTGTCGCCATTTTTTGACTTTGCAACACCTAAATTTGGTATAATTGTTGTAAAATGATAGTCTGCAATTTTAGGTTTTGCAGCTGTAACCTGTGATAGAAATGTTGATTTTCCAACATTTGGGAAACCTAGTAATCCCACATCTGCTAATAACTTTAATTCTAATATAACTTCTTTTTCTATCCCTTTTTCTCCATCTTGTGAGAATCGTGGGGCTTGTCTTGTTGATGTAGCAAAATGTGAATTTCCTTTTCCGCCTCTTCCTCCTGGTAAAACTAACTCTGTTTGACCTTCATTAGATAAATCTGCAACAACTTTATTTGTATTGGCATCTTTAATAATAGTTCCTAATGGAACACCTATATATAAATCCTCTCCACTTTTTCCGAAGCAATGATTTCCACTACCATTCTCACCGTTTTGAGCTTTAAAAATCTTTTTGTATCTAAAATCTAGTAATGTGTTCATATCTGGATTTACGGTAAAGTATATACTTCCTCCTTTACCGCCATCCCCACCATCTGGTCCACCTGCTGCAACATACTTTTCCCTTCTAAAAGTTGCCGCACCATTTCCACCATTTCCTGATTTAATTGTTATTTTTGCATAATCTGTAAACATACTTATCTTCTCTTTCTATAAAATCTTCCTAATCTACTATTAAGCCTACTTTTCTATAAACATTTTTTAATATATTATTTGCTTTTTCTTCTGCCTTTTTATCTCCTTTTTCATAAATTGCTTTAAGCTTATCTGGATTTTCTATTAATTCGTTATATCTATTTTGTAATGGTTCTAATCTTTCTATTATTGCCTCTGCTACAGCATTCTTAAATTCGCCATATCCTTTTCCTTTAAATTCTTCTTCTATTTTATCCATTGTTTTATTCTTTATAATTCCATATATTCCCATTAGATTGCTTACACCTGGCTTGTTTTCTTTATCAAATCTCACGCAATTTTCTGAATCAGTTACTGCTCTTTTTAATTTTTTTCTAATATCTTCTGAGGAATCTGTTAGAAGAATTTTATCCATTGGGTCTTTCGCACTTTTACTCATTTTGGCTGTTGGATTTTGAAGTCCCATTATTCTTGCTCCAACTTCTCCTATATATACTTCTGGTATTTTAAATGTATCACCATATATTGAATTAAATCTTTCTGCTATGTCGCGTGTTATTTCTAGATGTTGTTTTTGATCCTCTCCAACTGGTACTAAATCCGCATTATATAATAAAATATCTGATGCCATTAAAACAGGATATGTAAATAGTCCACTATTTATATTATCTGCATGTTTTGCAGCTTTATCTTTAAATTGTGTCATACGATTTAATTCTCCCATATATGTATAACAATTTAAAATCCATGATAATTGTGTATGTGCTGGTATGTGTGATTGAATAAAAATTGTATTTTTATCTGGATCTAACCCTGCAGCAACATATAAGGCTATTAAGTTTAATGTATTTTTTCTTAATTCTTCTGGGTCATTTCGTACAGTAAGAGTATGTAAATCTGCTATCATATAATAGCAATCATATTCGTCTTGCATTTTAACCCAATTATTTAATGCCCCCAAGTAATTTCCTAGAGTTAAGTTTCCTGTAGCTTGTATGCCACTTAATATAACTTTCTTCTCCATATTTTTATTCCTCCTTTATATAAAATTTCTTTTTATTATATATAACTTTAATTATTTTTGCAATCGTACAGTAAAAAAAGATTCGCAAACTTGCGAATCTTTTTTATATCTCTTATGCTTCTGCTTTTTGTTCTACTGGATAAACACTAACTTTCTTTTTATCTCTACCTAATCTTTCAAATTTAACTGTTCCATCGACTAATGCAAATAGAGTATCATCACTTCCTATACCCACATTAGTTCCTGGGTGTACATGTGTTCCTCTTTGTCTAATTAATATATTTCCAGCTAAAACAAATTGTCCGTCTGCTCTTTTAACACCAAGACGCTTAGATTCACTGTCTCTACCGTTCTTAACACTACCTTGACCTTTTTTATGAGCCATTCTCTCTCACTCCTTTTACTGATATATTTTATCTGTGTTTATTAATATCAAATATTATTTTGCTTCTGCTTTTTCAACTTTAGCTTCTGCTTTAGGTTCTTCTGCCTTTGTTTCAGCTTTTTTTGTAGTAGCAGTTTTAATTGAAGTAATTTCTACTTTTGTGTATGGTTGTCTATGTCCTTGTTTTCTTCTATAATTCTTTTTAGGTTTATACTTGAAAACAATGATTTTTTTGCCCTTTCCATGTGCTATTACTTTTCCTTCAACTTTTACACCTTTAACATAAGGATTTCCTATTTCTGTTTTATCTCCATTAGATACAAAAATTACTTTGTCAAAACTAACTTTTTTTCCTTCTTCAGTATCTAATTTTTCAAAAAATACTACATCTCCTTCTGCTACTTTATACTGTTTTCCACAGCTTTCAATTATTGCGTACATAAATGTACACCTCCCTTTTTGTATACTCGCTAATCCTTATTTTAGGTAGTTAAACTAAATTAACATTTACAAACCTTAATTAAGCGGATTACAGTTAAATAGTATATCATGTTTGACAGAATTTGTCAACACTTTATTTTCCATAATATGCATCTAATAGAATTTGTTTTATTTCTGTTACTAATGGTACACGAGGGTTGGCATTAGTACATTGATCTTCGAATGCTTTATCTGCTAATGCATCTACTTTTGCTAAGAATTCTTTTTCGTCTACACCTGCTTCTTTAAAGCTTTTTGGCATTTCTAGTTTTACCATTAATTCTTTTATTGCATTTATTAATGATTCTACTCCTTCTTCTGTTGTACTTGCTTTCATTCCATTCTTTCTTGCTATTGTTGCGTATTTTTCGTCAGCTATAAAATATTCATATTTAGGGAATGATACAAATTTTGTTGGTTTTGTTGCATTGTATTTTATTACATATGGTAATAAAATTGCATTTGCTCTACCATGTGGTACATGGAATTCTCCTCCAATTTTATGTGCTATTGAGTGATTTAAGCCTAAGAATGCATTTGTAAATGCCATTCCTGCAATACAACTTGCATTATGCATTTTTTCTCTTGCTACTTTATCACTTCCATTGTTGTATGCGTTTACTAAATTATTAAATACTAATTCTACAGCTTTTTCTGCTAATCCATCTGTATAATCAGATGCCATGTTAGACACATATGCTTCTATTGCATGTGTTAAAACATCCATACCAGTATCTGCAGTAATTTTCTTAGGTAGAGTCATAACTAAATCTGGATCTATTATTGCAACATCTGGTGTTAGTTCATAATCTGCTAGTGGATATTTCTTATTTTGTTTTTTATCTGTTATAACTGCAAATGATGTTACTTCTGAACCTGTTCCAGAAGTTGTTGGTATTGCTACCATTTTTGCTTTTGAACCTAGTTTAGGGAACTTATAAGTACGTTTACGAATATCCATAAACTTCAATTTTAATCCTTCTACATCTGCATCTGGATTTTCGTAGAATAGCCACATTCCCTTTGCAGCATCAATTGCACTTCCTCCACCTATTGCAATAATTACATCTGGTTTAAATTGCTCTATTGCAGCAACTCCTCTTTTTATTGTATCAAAAGATGGGTCTGGTTCTACCTCTGAAAAAATCTCTGAGTGAACATATTGTTGTCTTTTTCTTAAATGATATAGTATTTTATCTACATATCCTAGTTTTACCATTGATTCGTCTGTTACTATGAATGCTCTTGAAATGTCTGGCATTTTTTCTAAATATTGAATTGAGCCAGCTTCAAAATATATTTTTTCTGGAACTTTAAACCACTGCATGTTGACCCTCCTTTTTGCAACTCTTTTTATATTAATTAAGTTTACACTTGATACATTTGCTGTTGTTGAATTTCCTCCAAAAGTACCGCATCCTAAAGTTAAAGATGGCATATTTGTGTTATATATATCTCCTATTGCTCCATGTGTTGATGGTGAATTTACTATAATTCTTCCTGCTTTTACTCTTTCAGAAAATTTTAAGATTGTATTTTCATCTTCTGAATGTATAACTGCTGAATGTCCTAATCCACCAAACTCTAGTAGTCTTTCTGCTAAGCTAATTCCTTCTTCTTCATTTTTTACAGTGTAATATGCTAAAACTGGACTTAATTTTTCTCTTGAGAATGGATATTCTTCTCCTACTCCCTCTTCTTTTACAACTAATACCTTTGTATCTTCTGGTACATCAATTCCAGCTAATTTTGCAATTTTATATGGACTTTGTCCTGCTATCCAACCTTGTAGAGTATAGCCTTTTTCAGCATTGAACATTGTCTCTTTAATTTTTGCTTTTTCTTCTTTTGTAACGAAGTAACATCCTGCTTCTTTCATTAATTTTTCAAAATCCTTTTGGATTTCTTTATCTACAATTACAGCTTGCTCTGATGCACATATCATACCATTGTCAAATGATTTTGATAATACTAAATCATTAACAGATGTTTTTAGTTTTGCTGTTTTATCTATATAGCATGGTACATTTCCAGGACCTACACCTAATGCTGGTTTTCCACATGAATAAGCAGCCTTAACCATGCTTGTTCCTCCTGTAGCCAATATTAAATCTACATCTGGATGATTCATTAAATAATTTGTTGCTAAAATAGATGGTTCTTCTATCCATAAAATACAATCTTTTGGAGCTCCTGCTTCTACTGCAGCATCTCTTACTATAGTTGCTGCTGCAACACTACTTTTTTGTGCACTTGGATGGAAACCAAATATTATAACATTTCTTGTTTTTGCAGCTATCATAGATTTGAACATTGTTGTTGAAGTTGGATTTGTTACTGGTGTTACACCTGCTATAATTCCAACTGGTTCTGCAATCTCTACATAACCTTCTTCATTGTTTTCGTTTATAACTCCTACTGTTTTATCATATTTTATGCTGTGGTAAATATATTCTGTTGCAAACATGTTCTTTGTGATTTTATCTTCATATATTCCACGTCCTGTTTCTTCCACTGCCATTTTCGCTAGTTTCATATGATTTTCTAGTCCTGCCATTGACATTTTCTTAATAATATTATCAATTTGTCCTTGGTCTAGCTTCATGTACTCTTCTGAAGCCTTTTTTGCTCTTTCAATTAAGTTATCTACCATTTTCTTAACCTTTTGTTCTTCATCTACAGTTACTTCTGCCATAAAAAATTCCTCCTTGAATTTAATCTCGTATTTTCATACTATTCTATTATATATTAATATTTAAATTTGTCAATATAAAATCAGTTTTAATGTAGCATTAAAACTGATTTTATGGCTTTTATTTTAAATAATTTTGTGGATTTACATACTTTCCATTTAACCTTATTTCAAAATGTAAATGTGGACCTGTTGAATTTCCTGTTGAACCAACTGCTGCAATTACATCTCCTGCAGATACATATTCTCCACTTTTCTTATACAACTTGCTACAATGACCATAATAAGTTTCTACACCATTTCCATGATCTATAATAATTATCTTGCCATATCCACTTTTTGTACCTGAAAATGTAATGGTTCCATCAGCTGCTGCTTTAATTGGTGTACCTGATGTTGCAGCTATATCTAGTCCTGTATGTGTATGATTTCTAACACTTGAATTTGAGCCATATCTCGAACTTATTCTACCTTGAACTGGTGTTACTGCAATACGGATTCCATTTATAGTATCACTCTTTTTACTACTTGCTGTTTTGGTTTCTGTAGTTTTCTTTTTGGTAGTCTCTGTTAAGATATTTTTTAAATTTTGAGAAACAGTTGCTATTTCTACTGAATTTACTGCTTCTTTACTATTAGTATAAGTTTTTACAATACTAATATTCGTGTTTTCTTCTCCAAATTCATTGTTTAAAGCATCTACAATTTCCTCTGCCTCTTGTAAAGTATTTACATATTCTTTGTTTTCTCCATTTTGTGCTATAGCATATTGATAATAAGTAATTTGCGTATTTTCTTTTAGCTTAGCAAAAATTGATTCTTCTTGTGTTTCTTCTTGCTTGTTTACTAATTTTAATTCATATTTTGGCACTACAGTTAATTCACTATAGGCAATATTTTCTTCTTCATTATTATATAGCTCTTTTGCTATATATGCTTCAAATTCTTCTTTATCTCCAATATATCCAACTTGTTCTCCTTCTATGGATACAGTATATATTGGCTTGAATTTCATTAATATTATCGCTACTATGATCAAAATTCCAATTGCTATAATATTGGTAAGCTTCAGCATCTCTTTCGTATAGTAAGAAATTTTTCTGCTTAAAATATAGCTTCACTCTCCTTTATTTTTTTAACACGACTAAGTTCTATTATACTATATATTATAAGCATTTTCAAGTTTAGTATGCATAATTTTATCTATTTTTTACAATTTATGCAGATTTTTTTATAAACTATTTGAAATTTTAACAAGTTTTGCTCATTTTTACTCTTTTTTCCTTCCTTTTACTTAATTTTTCTTATTTGCAATTTGCAAAACTTTATTTACAAAAGAGAAATTTTGCTTTTTGCAATTATAATCAAAATTATATGTAACTAATTCTAATTTTCTTTTTGCTCTAGTCATTCCAACATAAAATAATCTAACTTCTTCATAGTATTTTTCTATATTTTTTGGTGAATCATCTACATTAGGTAAAATTCCATCTACTACATCTATTATAACTACATTTTCATATTCTAACCCTTTACTAGCGTGTATAGTCGAAAGAATTATATTACTATCATATTCTTCATTTCCATTTTTTATTAGTTTCTCTAAATACTTTAATCTATTCCAAAAATCAGACATCGTTTTTTCTGTTTTAGCAATACTATATAAAACATTAATTTTTTCACAGTAAGAACCCACTTCTTCATCTGAAGTTCTACTTTCTAAAAACTGCCTATATTCTAAATTTTCTATAATTATTTGCATTGTAGAATATGCATCATTGCTAGATATGTTTTTTAACTCTCTTTTTACATTAATTAATTTCTTTGCTTGCCATAATTGCAATGTAAAATTGTCTAATATGATATCTAGTATATTTTCTTCCTTTTTCATTAAAAGTTCTCTTACATCTTTTAGAATTTCTTTTCTTAAACCACAATTTAATTTAAAATATATTTGTTCAAAAATTTCTATAGAACTAGTATTTCTTGAAAATTCATATATTAACTCTATATCCTTAATAATTCTATCTTCAAAGAAATTGTTATCTTGTCCTCTTATACAAAATTTTATGTTCTTTTTATCTAACCTATTTATAACAGGAATTGCAGAAGTATTATTTCTATACAAAATTGCAATTTGTTCTTTGGAGCTTTCCACTTTTTTGATTAAATAGTTATATTCTTCCTCCCTTGTAATCAAACTTTTGTGGATAATTGGTATATTCATACTTTGATTTGGTACCATATTTTTTTCTTTTCGTTCTTTATTCAACTTAATAAATTCATTAGCAACTTTTATAATATTCGACGTACTTCTATAATTAGTTTCCATATATAGTGTTTTTGCTCCACTATAAATTTTATCAAACTCCAATAGTGCCTGTGGATATGCTGCTCTAAATTTATATATACTTTGATCTTCGTCACCTACCATAAAAATATTTTTGTCTACTATTTTTCTTATTAATTCATGCTGAATTTTAGATGTATCTTGCGCTTCATCCACATTGATATATTTATACTGTCCTTTTATATCATTTAAAATATCAGGACAAACTTGCAAAATTTTATTAGCATAAATTAGTTGATCATCAAAGTCCATTAGTTTATACTCTAACTTATATTTCTCATACAGACAATATATATTATAGAAGTTAATTCCTTCTATTTTTATTTTCTTAATCTCTTCTACTTCTAGCATTTTGTTTTTGCAGTATGAAATTTGATTTAATATTTCCTTTATAATATTTTTGTTATCCTTTTGTACTCCATTGCAAAAATTCGCAATTATTTCACTTGGATTTTCTATTATTTTAAATATTTTTCTATTATACTTCTTTTCATACTGTTTTAAAATCTGAACAGCAAAACTATGTATAGTTCTAAATTCTACCTTATCTGTATTTCCAAAAATGCTATAAAATCTTTCTTTCATGTCTCGTGCTGCTGCAACACTAAATGTCAGCGTTAAAATGCTATCTGGTGCTATTTCTAAACAGTAAATCATATAGCCAATTCTAGAAACAATAACTGTAGTTTTACCACTTCCCGGAACAGCAAGAAGCAGTAATGGCCCACCGTGTTTCCAATACTGCTTTTTCCTGTTGTTTATTCAATTTTATTTGAAATTTTTGCGTAAACTCTTTATACTCCATCTATTCCTACCTAATCAAAATATTTGCTTATTTGTTCTAATCCTTCAAATGACTTTTGTCTTAATATTTCATATACAACTATTGCAACTGAATTTGATAAATTTAAAGACCTTAAAGTTTCTCTCATTGGTATCCTAATTGTTTTGTCTAAGTACTTTTGCAAAATATCCTCTGGCAATCCTTTCGTTTCTTTACCAAATAGGACAAATACTTCATCAAAATCCTTATATATATCTTCCGAATATACTTGTTTTCCTTTTGTGGTTACAAAAAACATATTATTTTTCTCTGGCGGATATTTTTCTAAAAACTGAGCAAATGAATCATGTTCCTCAATATCAAGTTTATCCCAATAATCTAATCCTGCCCTTTTTACTTCTTTTTCTGATAAATTAAAACCTAATGGTCTTACCAAATGCAATTTGCTACCTGTTGCAGCACAAGTTCTTGCAATGTTTCCAGTATTTTGTGGTATCTCTGGTTCAACTAATACTACATTTAACTTCATAATTCTTCCCTTTCTTTTAGACATTTTCAACTTTCAATAATTATGCATCACTTTTAAGAAGCGTCCCTAATTGGACAAAATGTCCAAAAAAGAACCGTCCCCAATTGGTCAAAATTTATAATAATATCTTTGTATTTCTGTCAATAAGCTATCTACATAAATCATGTTTCCATCTACATCTTGTAATTTTATGTTTGGAAATGTTCTTAACATTTTTTTATCTCCCCAAAGTGTGTATATAATGTTTGACATTGTTTTGTTTGAATATATTTTATTATATGTTTCTATTATTTGTTCTTTGTTTTTTACATTCAGGTTATGCTGGGCTACTATTCTTATTTCAAATAGTTTTATTGCACATGCTGTTATTATTAAATTTAAGAACATGAATATTATTATAACTGTTTCAATTGTTTTTAATAATTTTATGTTGATTTTGCTTTTTGTCCAGTTAATGATTTTATCTATTTGTGGATTAAAGAAATGTATTAGAAGGATTGCAAGAATCCCCCATAACATTGAAAAGTATATGCATATTCTTCCATTAATGTTAAGTGGCATATTAGAATAGTCCCACCATTTTACTTTTAATATAATTTCAGCAAGAAGGCTTATTGTATATTCAGTAATAGCACCTACTATGAATCCACCTAAAAATAGTGTTTTATAATTTTTTTTAAATTTCTGCAAAGCTAAAATCATTATAATTGCTCCAACACCGTATATTGTGCAAAATGGTCCATATAGTACGCTGGTTCTATTTTCTAATATTCCATGGTTAGTTATAAGGCAATATGTTGTTTCAACAAAGCAACCTATAATACTATAAATCATAAAATATGCAAATATTCTCCATATGCTAAACCCTAATATAGTAAATTTCTTTTTTGCTTCATTTTTTTGTATTATTAGTGTATTTTTCATAAATTTCATTCCATTCTGGTTTTACTTTTTTTAATTGTATTGGTTTTAAATTTAAATCTGTAAAACAGTGTTTTGTTTCTGCATTCATAACTATATGTCCTGTTTCTTTGTTTGTAATTTTATATTCCATTTCTAGTCTAATTCCATTGTACTTTTTAAATTGAGTATCTATAACAATTATATCATCAAATTTTGCTGGAAATTTATATTCACAACTTACTGCTAAGGTTGGTATTAATATACCTGCTGCTTCAATTTCTTTGTATGGCATTCCCATTGCATCTAGCATATAACATCTTGCTTCTTCTAAAAACCTTATGTAATTTGAATGATGTACTATTCCCATTTTATCTGTTTCATAATAATTTATTCTTCTTTCAAATATCATTTTTTCCACTCTTTCTATTAATATATCCTATTATCCTACTTCGTCATCACATTCTTCAAATTGTGAATTATATAAGTCTGCATAAAATCCATCTTTTTGTAATAGCTCTTCGTGAGTTCCTTGTTCTACAATATCACCATGATTCATTACAAGTATTAAATCTGCATTTTTAATAGTAGATAATCTATGTGCAATAATAAAACTTGTTCTTCCTTTCATTAAATTATCCATAGCATCTTGTATTTGAAGTTCTGTTCTTGTATCTATTGAACTTGTTGCTTCGTCTAAAATTAGGATTTTAGGATTTGCCAAAATAACACGAGCTATTGTCATTAACTGTTTTTGTCCTGCAGAAATATTAGTGCTTTCTTCATTTATTACCATGTCATATCCTTTTGGCAAAGTTTTTATAAAATGATGTATATGTGCAGCTTTTGCTGCTTCAATTACTTCATTATCTGTTGCATCTGGATTTCCATATTTGATATTATCCCTTACAGTACCACCAAATAGCCATGTATCTTGTAATACCATACCAAATATCTTTCTAATTTCTCCTCTTTCAAAGTCTTGTATATTATGTCCATCTATTGAAATACTTCCATTTTCTACTTCATAAAATCTCATGAGTAATTTTACAATTGTTGTTTTTCCTGCACCAGTTGGTCCAACAATTGCAACTTTTTGACCTTCTTTTATGTCTGCTGAAAAGTCATTTATAATAGTTCTATCTTCGTCATATCCAAATTTTACATGTTCAAATTTTACATTTCCTTTTAAATCTTCTACTAATTTACCTGCATTTAATTTTTCTTGTTCTTCTGGTTGCTCTAGAAATTCAAATACTCTTTCTGCAGATGCTATCATGGCTTGTAACATACTTGAAATTTGTGCAATTTGGTTTATTGGTTGTGTAAACTGCTTGTTGTATTGTATAAATGATTGTATATTACCTACTGTTATTTTACCTTGTATTGCCAAGTATCCACCAACTATTGCAACTCCAACATAACCCACATTTCCAATAAAGTTCATTATTGGATGCATTAGTCCTGATAAAAATTGTGATTTCCAAGCTGAATTGTATAATTCTTCATTTGCTTTTCTAAACTCTTTTAATGTGTCTTCTTCTCCATTAAAAGCTTTTATTACTGTATATCCACTATAAGCTTCTTCTACTTGCCCATTTACATGACCTAAATATTCTTGCTGTGCTGTAAAATATTTTTGAGATTTTCCAACGATTTTTTTAACTAGAAATGCACTTATTGGTAATATTATTAATGAAATTAATGTCATAGTTCCACTTATAGAAAGCATCATTACTAAGATACCTATAATAGTGCAAATTGCCGTTATTATTTGTGTAATGCTTTGGTTTAGGTTTTGGCTTAGCATATCTATATCATTTGTGATAATAGATAATACTTCTCCATTTGTTCTTTTATCAAAGAATCTCATTGGTAATTTATTTATTTTTATTATTAAGTCATTACGCAATTTGTAAGTTAATTTTTGTGAAACTGTTGTCATCATAAATCCCTGTATAAATGAAAATACTGCACTTAATACATATAATCCTAATAACATAAATAATATTTGTGCTATTTTATCAAAATTTATTCCTGTACCACCTGATATTTTTGATACTATTCCGTTAAATATCTCTGTTGTTGCATTACCTAATATTTTAGGTCCTACTATGGTAAATATTGTACCACCTATTGCAAATATAAATACAACTATTAATGCTATTTTGTATTTTGATAAATAATTATTAATTAATTTTTTAGTTGTTCCTTTAAAGTCTTTTGCTTTTTCTGTTGCAGGTCCAGCTCCTGGTCCTCTCATTCTCCTCATTGGAGGCATTCTTCTATTATTTTCCACTATCTAATTCCTCCTTTGATAATTGTGATAATGCAATTTGTTTATATGTTTCGCAGTTTTCCATTAATTCCGTATGTGTGCCTTTACCCACAATTTTGCCTTCTTCTAGCACTATAATTTGGTTTGCATTCATTATTGTACTAATTCTTTGTGCTACAATAATAATTGTTTTATTTTTTGTATTTTTTTCTAATGCTTCTCTTAGTTTTGCATCTGTTTTTAAATCTAATGCTGAAAAACTATCGTCAAAAATTAGAATTTCTGGATTTATTGCAATAGCTCTTGCTATTGATAAACGCTGTCTTTGTCCTCCAGATACATTGCTACCTCCTTGTGCAATCTCTGTTTTATATTTATCTTCTTTAGCATCTATAAATTCTGTTGCTTGAGCTATTTGTGCTGCTTTTTGCATCATATCGTCATCCATATTTGAATTTCCATATTTTATATTACTTTCAATTGTTCCTGAAAATAATAGTCCTTTTTGTGGAACAAAACCTATTCTTGCTCTTAGTTCTTTTTGAGAAACATCTTTAATATTTACTCCATCTACTAAAAGTTCTCCACCTGTCACATCATAAAAACGAGGTATTAAATTTACAATGGTAGATTTTCCGCTTCCTGTACTTCCTATAATTGCTGTTGTTTTTCCTGGTTCTGCTACAAAATTTATATCTGATAAAAGCTCTGTATCTGCATCAGGATATCTAAATGATACATTTTTAAATTCTACTGTTCCTTTTTTGCTGTTATCAAATTGCTTAGTTTTTTCTTTATCTTTTATATCTGGCTCGGTTTCTATTACTTCATTTATACGATTTGCAGAAACTGCTGCTCTTGGAAGCATAATTGAAATCATAGAAATCATTAAGAATGACATAACTATATGCATTGTATATTGTATGAATGCCATCATATCTCCAACCTGCATAATTCCGTTATCTATGTTGTGTCCTCCTACCCAGATAATTAATAGCATTACACTATTCATTACGAACATTAAGCATGGCATCATCATGCTCATAGCTCTATTAACAAATATATTTGTTTTCATTAAATCTTGGTTTGCACCATCAAATCTATTTTCTTCTCTTTTTTGAGTGTTAAATGCTCTAATAACAGGTAATCCTGTTAGAATTTCACGTGCTACTAGGTTTAATCTATCCACTAAATTTTGCAATTTTTTGAATTTTGGCATTGCTACAATGAATAATACTAACACAATTCCTATTATACATGTAATTGCAAGTCCAATTATCCATGCCATTGATGTATTACTCTTAGTTAATACTCTGATAAATCCTCCTATTCCCATGATTGGTGCATAAACAACTACTCTAAATAGCATTGCTATTAACATTTGAATTTGTTGAATATCATTAGTGCTACGAGTTATTAAAGAAGCTGTTGAAAATTCTCTATATTCTTTATTAGAAAAGCTTAATACTTTCTCAAATACTTTATCTCTTAATGTTCTTCCTAAGGTTGCCGCTACTTTTGACGATAAAAACATTATTGTAACAGCTGCAAGCATACTAACAAATGCTACTCCTAGCATTTGAACACCTGTGAGTAATATATAATTATTTTGTAAGTCGTCTAAATTTATGCCTAATGCACTATATTCTGCTTTTGTAGCTGAAATTACTGATTGTTTTAATATTGTATCTTGCATTTCATTTATTTGGTTAATTGCCTGTTCTTTTAATGCATTTTTTTGTGCCTCTGGTAATTGTGATATTTGTGTTTGAGTTGACATATATGCTATCATAAATGGCTTAGCCATTTTTTCATTTAAGTTTTCTCTATCTTTAGAGTTTAGTTTTTTTATTACATATATATCTTCATTTTCTAGTGCTGGATATTTGTTTATGTATTTATTGTAATTTTCTGAATCTTGTTTTGTAATTAATGTATAGTTTTCTAGTATTTGGCTATCTTCTTCTGTAAAATTTAGCAAAATGTCCATCATGCTTTTTCTTATTGCATCTGGTGCAACATTGGTTATTCCGCCTTGTTGTATACCTTCATTTACAATTTTTGATGTATAATCTGGTAAGGCTAAATCTGTTGTAGCTTGTAAGCATAATAACATAACAATTGCAACTACATGAAGCCATGTATATTTTAAGTTTTTTAAGACTTTTAGCATTTTTTCTCCTCCTTCATGATAAAAACACATCGTATTTTATTATTATATTCCATACTACGCCTTTTTTCAATTATTTCTTTGTGATTTCTTTGTGAATTTGTTTTTATATGTTGTCTATTTAGGATTACTAATGATAAAAGAGTACTTCAAAATCTAGTACTCTTTAATATTTTGCATAGTTTTGGACTTTCGCCATTTTGCTATCAGAACAAAACTACTATTTATGTGTTTATGACATTGTCAACGGAATTAAACCTCTTTGATACAAATCCATTGTTTTAATATACTGTTAAATTTCTCGGTAGAATCCTTAAATTGCTACCCATCCGGGATAGAAATTTTACATTTCTTCAAATGAATCAGATATATTAAATATATTTTATTCATTAGTGTATCGAAGTGCTAGAACGTGAGCACCGGGCGGAACCCATTATTGTTGTTCGCATTGCCATTAGTCGCATTCGAATTCAACACGCCTGCATTAGCTCCATTATTGCAATTGCCACCGCGAATCAAGAACGGAATGCTAGCCAATTACCGATTTAATCCCTAAATAATTATATATCATATTTCCCATTTTTTAACAAGTCTTTATTTGCAAAAAGATATAGCTTGATAATCAAACTATATCTTTTTATTGTCACTTTATTTTTTCTGCAACTCTACAAACCTCTTAATTTTCATAGTAGTTGTCTTTTCAAATTCATCATGTTTAATTTCTAAGTTCTTTATTGCCTTATATGAAGTTAATTTTCTATTTACTTGTTTTATTTCTTCCCAAATAATCTTTTTAACTTCTTCCTCACTTAAGTCTTTTCCATGCTTTTCTTCTATTTTTTCATAATCAGGTATTACCTTAGCTGATATTATTAATTCTTTTGAACCCTCTTCTTCTTTTCCATACACCATACATTCTTTTATTTCTTCTATTTTCCCTAGTAAAAGTTCTATTTCTTCTGGGTAAATGTTCTTTCCATTTTGCGTTACTATTACATTTTTACTTCTACCTGTAATGTATAAAAATCCATCTTCATCAATATATCCAACATCACCTGAATTAAACCATCCATCATGAATTACCTCATTAGTTGCTTTTTCATCCTCATAATAACCTAACATTAAAGTTTTACTCTTAATTAAAACTTCTCCTTCTCCATTTTCATTTGGATTATCTATTTTCATTTCTGCACAATTAACTGCCTTTCCAGCAGAACCAACTCTTGGATCAAAATCTGGAGTTAATGCCGCTATTGGTGATGTTTCTGTTAAGCCATATCCTTGTAAAAATACAATGCCTATATCTTGTACCCATTTTCCAACTTTTGCATCTATTGGAGCTGCTGCTGATACTATAATCCTCATTTTTCCTCCTAGATTATCATAAATCTCTGAAAATACTTTTCTTTTAATATCTATACTAACAGCTTTTAATGCATTAGTTACATGTATCATTGAATTTACTAATGTATCTTTTTTACTCTTTACAATTTTCTCATTAATCTTTTTATACAAACTTTCTACAAGTAATGGTACTGCTAACATACATGTTGGATGAGTTTCATTTAAGTTTGGTACTATATGCTTTAACCCTTCACAAATTGCTATAGATGAACCCACTGCCATTGGTAGTAAAAAGCCTATTGTAGATTCATATGTGTGGTGCAATGGTAATACCGAGAAAAACCTATCCTCTGGATAAATTTTTACATATGCTGAAACCGCATTTATGTTTTCTGCTAAGTTTCTATTACATATCATAACTCCCTTTGCTTGTGAAGTTGTACCAGAAGTAAAAATTAATACTTTAAATTCTTCTGGATCAATTTCTATATCCATATATGAATTATCACCAGATTTAACAATTCTTCTTCCACTATCTATAACGAAATCTAGTCCCACACTTTTTTCATTAATGGTTTCATTTGAGTTCATTTGAATAAAATATTCTACCTCTGGTAAATTATCTTTTATTTTTTTAATAATCTCTTTTTTCTTAGTTGAATATATAACTGCACTTGCTTTTGACC
The DNA here is from genome assembly GCA_947632535.1 of uncultured Clostridia bacterium. GTDB lineage: Bacteria > Bacillota > Clostridia > TANB77 > CAG-508 > CANRPR01. The sequence goes on from CANRPR010000001.1 coordinate 24,108, forward strand.
TTTTTACTACATTCTCAATTTCATTTGCTGGTAGCTCTTTATCCACCGGAACTGCAATTCCTACACCACATAACATTGCCATATAAGAAACATACCAATGGTATGTATTTTCTCCAATTATTATTACTCTTTTATTTCTTAAATTTAAAGTTTTTATAAGTCCTGTTCCAAGATTTATTACATCATTTCTAAATTGATCATATGAAATTTGTGTATATTCCTCTTTTGGTTTAAATTTCTCAAGAATAAATTCCTTATCCGCATATTTTTTAGTTGCCATATCAAATATTTCTTTTATTGTTTGATATGTTGTTGCTTCATAATTTGGATGTGTTTTTTTATTTTTCATAGCCTCCTGTGCTTTTTCATAATCTACATTTACTTCTTCAATTTCTGAAACTCCGTTCATTTTAAATTTAGGAAACTTGAAATTTGGAACCTTAAAATTTAATATTCTCATACCACTCTCTCCTCACATTTTAGAAAAACTAAAATATTTTCTCAAAACTCTCTTTTTCTAATTCTTTAGGTACTTCTATTGGATATTTTCCTGTAAAACATCCATCACAAAAGTTTTTAATATTAGAACCTTTGGCAATTTTTCTTAAGTTTTCTAAACTTAAATATTCCAATGAATCTGCGCCAATAGCTTGTCTAATTTCTTCATTAGTTTTTCCAATAGCAATAAGTGCTTCTTTTTTTGCAACATCTGTGCCAAAATAGCAAACATCTATAAATGCTGGTGATGCAATCCTTAAATGTATTTCCTTAGCTCCTGCTTCTCTTAATATTTTGATTAATCTTGTTATTGTTGTTCCTCTTACAATTGAATCGTCTATTAAAACAATTTTCTTACCACTTACTGTATTTTTTATTGGATTTAATTTTAAAACAACTTGTTTTTTTCTTTTATCTTGAGTAGCCTGTATAAAAGTTCTACCTATATATTTACTTTTTACAAAGGCAATATCATAAGGTATTTTTGATTCTTTTGAATATCCTAAGGCTGCATCTATACCCGAATCTGGAACACCTGCTACAAAATCCGCTTCTACTGGTGCTTGCTTAGCTAAATACTTACCTGCTTCCTCTCTAAATTTGTGTACACTCATTCCATCTACTATTGAATCTGGTCTAGAAAAATATACATATTCAAATATACAAAATCCATCTTTTTGATTATCCTGACAATCATATGATTTCATTTCGCCATTTTCATCAATAACAATTACCTCTCCAGGTTTTACATCTCTATCCAATTTTGCACCTACAATATCAAGTGCGCAACTTTCTGATGCAAATACAAAATTATCTCCTACTTTTCCCATACATAAAGGTCTAAATCCTTGTGGATCTCTCACCGCAACAAGCTTTCTAGAACTCATTACAAGTAAAGAATAAGCTCCTTTTATATATTTCATAGTATTCATAACCGCTTCTTCAATAGAATTAGTCTTTAGCCTTTCTCTTGCAATAATATATGCTATAACCTCTGTATCCGATGTAGAATTAAAAATAGCCCCATTTTGTTGCAACTCTTTTCTTAATTCAACAGCATTAATCAAATTTCCATTATGAACCACTACCATATTGCCTTTTGCATATCTTAATACAATAGGTTGTGCATTTTCCTTTTTTGACGAACCAGTAGTTGAATATCTCACATGTCCTACTGCCATTTTTCCTGTTGGTAACTTTTCCAAATTTGCTTGTGTAAATACATCTGAAACTAATCCTACATCTTTATGATATGATACCATTCCTCCATCATTAACAGCAATTCCACAGCTTTCTTCTCCTCTGTGTTGTAATGAAGATAATCCTAAATAAGTATAATATGCTACATTCTCATTTTTTTCTTTTGCATATATTCCAAATATTCCACATTCCTCTTTCAATTTGTTATACATTGTTTTCTCCCCTATAATATTACTTCGCTTTTTTCGTTTTTTTAGTAGTTGACTTTCTTTTTGGCTTTTTTGTACCTTTTTCTTCTGATTCTACTTCTTCCTTTTTAGTTTCCTTATATTTTTCTCCTAGTTTTGGCTTATTCCAAGAGATATAATCACATTTTTCTGGATTATTTTCACATATATAATAATTTCTTTTTTTCTTGCTTTTCCTTACTTGTATTTTTCCTCCACACTTTGGACATGGAACATTAATGGTTTCTACAAAAGGTTTTGCATTTTTGCACTCTGGATATCCCGGACATGCTAAAAACTTGCCAAATCTTCCATATTTTATAACCATCATTCTACCACATTTCTCACATGGTATATCTGTTACTTCCTCTTGCAATTTCACATGTTCTAACTCTTTATCTACCTTTTCTAACTCTATTTTGAATGGTTCATAAAATTCCTTTATTACTTTTTTCCATTGTAAATTTCCTTCTGCAATTTTATCAAATTCACTTTCCATTTCGGCAGTAAATTCTACATTTACAATATCTGAAAAGTTTTCAATTAATAATTTATTTACTACTCTACCTAAATCTGTAGGCACTAATTGCTTTCCGAGATTTTTCAATATATCTTCTTTCTAATATTGTAGTAATAGTTGGTGAATATGTGCTAGGTCTACCAATTCCTTTTTCTTCAAGAGCTTTTACCAAACTTGCTTCTGTGTATCTTGGTGGTGGCTCTGTAAAGCTCTGTTTTGAATCTATTTTTTGTTTTATTACCTCTTGCTTTTCCACCAAATCAGGAATTTTAGTATTTTCTTCTTCCTGCTCATTGTCTACTCCCTCTACATATAATACCATAAAACCTTTAAATTGTAAATTCTGTCCGTTGGCTTTAAAAGTATAATCGCCTGCTTGAATAGTTACAGATAATGTATCAAAAACTGCTGCTGACATTTGACTTGCAATAAATCTATTATATATTAAACGATACAATTTGTATTGGTCTTGAGTTAAAGAATCCTTTATCTCTTCTGGTGTTAATTCTATATGTGTTGGTCTAATTGCCTCATGTGCATCCTGTGCATCACTACTCGTTTTGTAATATCTATTATTATAATATTCTTGCCCATATGTTTTTATAATTTGTTCCTTTGCAGCTGCTCTTGCTACTTCAGATATTCTGGTTGAATCTGTTCTCATATAAGTGATTAAACCTACTGAACCTTCACTTGGAATTTTTACTCCTTCATATAATCCTTGTGCAATAGACATTGTCTTTTTTAGTGTAAATCCTAGCTTCCTTGATGCTTCTTGTTGCATTGTACTTGTAGTAAATGGTGGTGCTGGGGTTCTTTTCTTTTCTCCCCTTTTTACTTCGTCTACTATATACTTTGCTTTTTGAATTGCTTTTAAAATTTCGTCTACTTCTTCTTTAGAATGTAATTCTATTTTCTTATTTTTTTTGCCATATAATTTTGCTTGAAATACTTTTTTTGATTTCTCGTCTAATAAATCTACAAATATATTCCAATATTCTTCTGGTATAAATTGTTCAATTTCTTCTTCCCTGTCTACAATTAGTTTTACTGCTACAGATTGAACTCTACCTGCTGATAAACCTCTTCTTACTTTTTTCCATAATATTGGGCTTATTTTATATCCAACAATTCTATCTAGAACTCTTCTTGCCTGTTGTGCATCTGTTAAGTCCATATTTATTTTTCTTGGACTTTTCATTGCTTCTTTTACTGCGCCCTTTGTTATTTCATTAAATGTCACTCTTATATCTTCATTTAAATTAATTTCTAATATGTTTGCCAAATGCCATGCTATTGCTTCTCCTTCGCGGTCAGGGTCGGTTGCCAGATACACTTTTTTAGAATTTTGTGCCTCTTTTTTTAGTGATTTAATTAAGTCACCTTTTCCTCTAATATTAATGTATTCTGGCTCAAAATTATTCTCTAAATCTACTCCTAATTTTGATTTTGGTAAATCTCTGATATGTCCCATAGATGCTATAACCTTTGTATTTCCACCTAAAAACCTTTTTATTGTATTTGCCTTAGCAGGTGATTCCACAATAATTAATTTATCGTTCATTTATTTCTCCCTTTTCTTTAAGTTTTATTTTATTTTAGTCTATTTTTCATTAGTTTGCAATAGTAAATGGAAAATATTCGTCAACAATTTCTTGCAAACATATTGGAGTAACAAATCCTTGGCTTAAATTTGTCAAAATATCTTTAAGCTTTTTCTCATCTTTTGTTAATCTATCTATCTTTTTGCTTTCTACTCTTATGCCATTTTCTCTATATTCTGTTTTTACTACTTCTAAGCCATAAATTTCTTCATTCTCATTATTCTTAATACTGTAATAATCTAACCTAATTGGATATGTAATATTGTTTTCTTTTAATAATGCCTTTTCAATATATTTCCCAGAATGAAATTTTTTCATATGTTTTCCCCCTTTATTTTTCGAACCTTATTACTATACTCGATAACAGTATATAAATCAAGCACTTTCGCTCGAATAATATCGTAACTTTTTTACAATGTTTTACATTATTATCTAATTTTCGACAAATTTATATATTTTTCTACTTTTATTTTATCGTGTGTAATGAAAACTTATTCTTTCTATAATATTTGTGTAATATAAAAAAGCCAAATTATTAAATCAAAATTTTAATAATTTGGCTCAATTTATTTTTTTATTAATTTCAAAATTTCTTCATAAATTTTATCTTCTACATTAGATATCGCAACTTTTTTTGCATTTTTTCCCATTTCCTTTGCTTTATTCGTATCTATTATTATATCTCTAATTGTATTATTTAATAATTCTGCAGTTAAATCTTTATTTAGTATAATTTTAGCTGCATTAACATTTTCTAAAACTTTTGCATTATATTCTTGATGGTTTTGGCTTACCCCTGGTAATGGTATAAATATTGCTGGTTTTCCCACTGTAGAAACTTCTGTTATTGTCATAGCACCGCTTCTAGATATTATTAAATCACAAGCATTCATTATTTCTTCCATATTATATATATATGGAACAATTTTTACTCCTTCTAATTTGCTCTTTATATTCCTTTTTACAATATCAAATTGCAAATTTCCTGGCGCCCATATAATTTGATAGTCATTATTCAACTTTTTATTAATTAATTCTGTTATAGCATCATTGATTGCTTTTGCTCCTTGACTACCTCCAAATACCAAAACCATTGGTTTATTTTCTTTTAAACCCATTTCTTTTTTTATTTTGTTTTTTTGAATATTATCTAACTTTAAATCCTGAATTTTAGTTGGATTTCCTGTTACAACTACATTTTTTGCCTTTATAATTCTAGATTTAGCTTCTTTAAATCCAACTAAAATTGTATCCACTTTTTTTGCTAGCATTTCTACAGCTTTGCCTGGAAAAGCATTGCTTTCATGTAACATTGTTGGTACTTTATACTTATTGGCTGCTAAAATTGCACTCCCACAAATGTATCCACCTGTTCCTATAACAATGTCTGGCTTAAAATCTTTTACTATTTTTTTTGCCTGTTTTATTCCTTTTGCTGTTTTTAGCATTTTACTAACTGTTTCTATACTAATTTTCTTGCTTAATCCATATGCTTCAACTGTTTTTAGTTCATATCCTGCTCTTGAAACTAAATCTCTTTCTAGTCCTCTATCTGTACCAAGGAAAATAATTTCCGAACTTGGTTGCTCTTTTTTTATTTTATTCGCTATTGCAATTCCTGGATTAATATGTCCTGCTGTACCAGCTGCTGCAATAATTACTTTCACTTTCAACACTCCTATCTATGCTTTTTTACAATTTCTTGAAATGTTTAACAATATTCCGTACTGAACACAGTAATATTACCAGTGCAGTACCTCCATAGCTAAAGAATGGTAATGGCATTCCGAGTATTTGGCATAGAAGATGTTACAACCGCAATATTAATAATTACTTGAACCGCTACTAAAGTAGTAATACCAACTGCAATTAAACTTGCAAACATATCAGGTGCTCTCATTGCGATTACTAATCCTCTCCATATAAATATTGCAAATAATATAATTACAAAAGCACATCCTATAAATCCTAATTCTTCAGCTAATACAGAAAATATGAAATCATTATGTGGTTCTGGTATATATAAAAATTTCTGCTTACTTTCTCCTAATCCTACACCAAATAATCCACCTGAACCTATAGCATATAAACTTTGTATTATTTGCCATCCACTATCTGTTGGGTCACTCCATGGATTTAAAAAAGTCGTTATTCTTTCTAAACGAAATCCACCTTGACCTGTGGATTGTGCTAACACATATAATCCTACTGCTCCTATAATTGCTGCTACTGTTCCAAAACTAAGAAAATATCTTAATCTGCTTCCTGCTACTAACATCATTACAGATACTATTATAATAATTACTAATGTAACACTTAGGTGATCTTGTAGTAATACTAAGATTAGTGCTACTGGTACTAAATATAGAAATGGTACAATAAATCCCTTTCCCATTTCTTTTATTCTATCCTTGTTTTTAGTTAACCAAGCTGCAAAAAATATAATTAATGTGATTTTTGCAATTTCAGATGGTTGAAAACTAACAAATCCTAAATCTATCCATCTTGTTGCTCCTTTTGCATTTCGTCCTAGCACTCGTACTGACGCAAGTAAAATCAATGTAACGATATATGCAATTTTATAGAATTTTGCATATACTTTATAATCGATTTTTGATACTACTATCATTGCTATAATTCCTATGACTGCAAATATTGCCTGTCTTTTTAAATAATAATAGCTGTTTCCGCCATTCCGACAAAGATTGTGGAGAGCTTGCAGATAATACCATTATAATTCCTATTGATAATAAAATTATTACTGTAATAAATAATATAAAATCAAATGGTTTTGTATTAGTCTTCTGCATACTTCTTGCTCCTTTCTTTTATATTGATATTAATCCTATAATACAAAATAATAATGTTAAGGCTCCAAATACTGATACCACTTTATTTTCACCCCATCCTGATAATTCAAAATGATGGTGTAATGGTGCCATTTTAAATATTCTATTTCCTGTTTTTTTGTAATAAACTACCTGAATTATAACTGAAGCTGTTTCTATTACTGGTATTAGTGCAATAATTATTAACAATAATGGCATCTTTAAATATAAGGCCATTGCTACAATTGCACCACCTAATAATAGTGAACCTGTATCCCCCATAAATACTTTTGCTGGGTGAATATTAAATATTAAAAATCCTAGACAAGTTCCAACCATTATTGTTCCAAACACTATAACTTCCTTTACATCTAGCATTACTGCTATTACTGTTAGACAACTAAGAATAATTGTTGACACAGTTGGACATAACCCATCTACTCCGTCTGTTAAGTTAATTGCGTTAGTTGTTCCAAGCATAACAAAGATTGCAAATGGAATATATATATATATCGGTATGTTTATATATAATTTAAAAAATGGTATATAAGTGTCTGTACCAAGATTTATACCTTTAATTAAGTACAAACAATATATTACTGCAATTACTAAAAGTCCCATCATTTTATATGCTGGTTTTAAGCCTTTCGTATTTTTGAAGACTAATTTTTTTATATCATCTATACATCCAACAATTCCAAATCCCACTGTAATTATAACTAAAGGAATTAGTCTATATGCCATATCTACTTCAACTTGTGCTTCTGATACTGCATAATACACAAACATAAATATGCTTAAAATCGCAGTAGCTATAGCCATAATAATTCCACCCATTGTTGGTGTACCTTGTTTGTTTAAGTGTGAACTAGGTCCATCTTCTCTTTCTATCTGTCCTATTTTTAGCTTTTTTAGTATAGGTATTATACCTATTGCTAATATAACAGTCACCACGAATGACATTAATAATATTTTTATTTGAAAATAATTCAAGTCTCTCACCCTTTATCCTTTTTGTTCTGTATTAACCTTCTTTTTTCCTTCATTAATCAATTGTTCTATAATGTCTTGAACAATTTTCTTTTCGTCAAAGGGGTATCTTGTATCATTTATTTCTTGATATTGTTCATGTCCTTTTCCTGCTAATACTATCATATCTTTATTATTTGCCATCATGATTGCTTCTTTTATTGCTTCTTTTCTATCTATAATACATGTATATTGCCCTTTTGTTTTTTTAATTCCCACTTCAATTTGTTTTACTATGTCCTCTGGTACTTCGGTTCTAGGATTATCGCTTGTTACAATTGAATAATCTGCCACTCTTCCAGAAACTTCACCCATTAATGGTCTTTTCATTGTGTCTCTATCTCCTCCACAGCCAAATACACTAATAACTCTACCTTTAGTATATGATTTAACTGCCTTTAAAATGCTTTCTAGACTTTCTGGTGTATGTGCATAATCTATCATAATTGTATATCCTAATTTATTTTCAACCAATTCGCTTCTTCCAGGTACTACTACTTCAGCTAAAGCTTCTATTATTTTTTCTGGTTCTACTTGCATTTTTAGTGCAACACAAATAGCTGCCAAAGAATTATATACACTAAACCTTCCTGGAATTCCAACTTTTACTCTTTCATTTTTTGTTCCTAATTTAACCTTAAAATCTACATAAGAATTTGTTATTGTTATATCTTTTGCTAGTACATGGCAAAAATTATCTATTCCATAAGTAGTTATAGTTGGGCAGGTATCTTGTATTAATTTTGCTACTTTAACACCATAAACATCATCAGCATTAATAAAAGCTACTTTACACATTTTCATTAATTTTAATTTGCAATTGAAATAATCTTCCATGTCTGGATGCTCATTTTTGCTAATATGTTCTGGTGCCATGTTTGTAAATATTGCCATATCAAAATCTGAACCAAATACCCTATCTAATTTCAAACTTTGTGAAGACACTTCCATTACTACTACATCTACTTTTTCTTCTGCCATTTTTGCAAAAGTCTGCTGTAATTTTATGCTTTCGGGAGTAGTTCTTCCTGCATCTTCTATTTTTTTATCTCCAATATAGTTTGCAACTGTTCCAATTAATCCAACTTTTTTTCCTTGCTTTTCTAATATTTTTTTTATCATATATGTAGTAGTGGTTTTTCCTTTTGTACCTGTTACACCTATCAATTGAAATTTCTTAGAAGGATGGTCGTAAAAATTACATGCACATATTGCTAAAGCTCTTCTTGTGCTTTCTACTACCAAAATCGTAATATCTTCTGGAATATTTAAACTTTTTATATCTATACCCTCTTCAAGCATAACTACTTTAGCACCATTTTTTATGGCCTCTCCTATATAATTTACTCCATCTGTTCTAAAGCCATGTATGGCAACAAACATTCCGTTTTCTTTAATTTCTCTTGAGTCTGATTCTACATTTGTTATATCTAATTCTATATTTCCTTTTGCTTTAATTTTATCTAATCCAATTAAAATCTCTTTTAATCTCATATATAAAATCCCCCATTCTATATTTTGCAAATACATTATATAACTAATTCAAAAATTTGTATAGTTTTTCTTTATATTTCTATAGTAATTTTTGAACCTTTTTTTATCTTAATTCCTGGTTTAGGATTTTGTTCCTTAATTATTATCTCTTCTGTGTTTTCTCCTTCTTTTACTTCATAGTCTATGTCAAGCCCTTCTTCTTTTAATTTTTTCTTTGCCTCTTTTATATTCATATTCCTTATTTCTGGTACTATTACTTCTTCTATTTTATCTTCTTCTTTTTCATTATCTTTTTCTAGTTCTAAATATGGCAATATTTCACTTAACACTTGACCTCCTACTGGTGCTGCTACAGCACCTCCTTGGGTAATTATAACAACACAATAATTATCTTTATTTCTATTCATTTTTAAACTTAAATTTTATAGATATATCTCCATTCTCCTTTACATATATATAATCTATTAACTCCATAATAACATCTCTTGATAATTTGGTTATACACTTGTGCTCTTTTAAATTTTTTATCCATTCATTTTGTGATTTATCCTCTATTTTCTGTTTTTGTTTTTCAATTTGTAGTTTTTCTATGTTTTGCTCTAATTTCTCAATATCTTTTTCATACTTTTGTTTATATTCAAAATATTCTTCTTTTGTAATATCTTCATTTTTCCAGTCTTCATATAGCATTCTTTTAAAATTTGATATTTTAGAAATTTCATTTTGCTTTGATTTTATTATAGTTTCAATATTATCACTATCATTTTTTTGAAAATTACTAGCATTTACTTGTTTTATCAAATCTTCTACATTAATCAATGAATCAATATGAAAATTAATAGCAGCTAGAACAGCCTTATCCAATTTTTCTACTTTTATAGAATGCTTAGTACATAGCTTGTTCGACTTTTTTCTATATGTACTGCAAATATAGTACTCATATTTATTTCCATATTTATTTGTACTACTTTTTTTATTCATTGCATACTTACAATCATTACATTTTAAAATACCTGCCCACAGAGACAATTCCATTGTATTTTGTGATACTTTTGTATCTTTCTTACTTAATTCCTGTGCCTTTTCAAACATTTCCTTATCGATTATAGGTTCATGCGTATTTTCTACTACTATCCATTCTTCCTCTGACACCTTTTCTACTTTATGCAATTTATAACTTTTTGTCCTTCTTTTACCCTGTATAGTATTTCCAATATACACTTCATTCTTTAAAATATTTCGTATTGTAGAAGGTGTCCATGTATATAAATTTTCTCTTATTGCATAGTTATTATAATTTTGCTCTAACTCCAATTTTTTGTGTCCTGTAGGATTTAATATTCCAATCTCATTTAGTCTATGACAAATTGCTATATTTCCTAATCCATCATTGACTTTCCACTCAAAAATATTCCTAACTATATCTGCTACTGTTTTATCCACTATTAACTTATGCTTATCTTTTGAATCTTTTATATAACCATATGGAGTAAATGCCCCTATAAACTCTCCTTTTTTTCTTCTTCCATTTAGAGCTGTTTTTATCTTTATAGATGTATCTCTTGCATACTCGTCATTTATTAGGTTTTTAAATGGAATTAGAATTGTATTTGCACTTGCTGGATTTTTAAAACTATCTACGAAGTCATTAACAGCAATAAATCTAATATTAAATAATGGAAAAACTTGCTCTATATAATTTCCCACCTCAATATAATTTCTTCCAAGCCTTGATAAATCTTTCACAATAATGCAATTAATATTTCCCTTTTTCATGTCTTCTAATAGCCTTTGGAATGATGGTCTATTAAAATCTGTTCCAGTAAATCCATCGTCTATATATGTATCATATATCATTAAATCTTCATGTTCTTTTACAAATTCATATAACAAAGTCCTTTGACTTGTTATACTATTACTTTCTTGCTTTTCAACTCCGCTTTTCTTCGTCTTCTTGTGATAGCCTAATATATAGTGCAACTGACCATATCTTTTGAGTTATATTATTATCCCTATTGGTATATTTTGATATTCTTCCTGACACTTTTTCTTACCTTTCTACTTTGTGTTTTAAAATGTTTAACATACATTCATAAAAACTCTTATTATTACTAGCATATACCATTTCTACACACATATCTTCTACTTGTAACTGATATGAATTTTCTAATTTTGATAAATTTACTATATTTCTATTTTGACTTTCCAATTTGCTTTCTCCAATCTATATAAATGAAATATTTTATTGAATTTTATTCTTTTAAAAAAGTTTTATGCTAATGTAAAAACAAATTGAAAATAAATATAGCTAGAAATTAGCTTTATATGCTAACTTCTAGCTATTTATTATAATTTTAACTTCTAGTTATTTTTAATTGATTTCATTCTAATTCCAAAGTATACAGCTGCTAGTGTCAATACACCAATTAATGTATATATTGCTATATTTGAATATCCTGTTTTTGGTAATGTTCCCTGTTTTGTACCATCATTATTACTACTTACATTAGAAGAGTTATTACTTCCGCTATTTTGAGTATTTGTATTTCCTCCTGTGCTTCCACTTCCATTACTTGTACTTCCGCTACCATTTCCACCCGCTATCGTTCCACTATCATTTCCACTACCAGCTCCGTTTCCTCCTGTTATGCCACTATTTCCGCTTCCAGAACTTTCATTTTCAGAATTTCCATTTCCATCTGTTATTGTTATAGTAACAGTTGCATCATTTGCAGTTATATCACTTTCACCATTGGATGCTGAAAATTTTGTTAATTTAATAGTAGTTGTACCTAATTTTGCATTATCTTTTACTTTAAATGTGATTGTTCCTATACTTTGATTCGTATTTATAACTTTACCATCGTCTGTATTTCCTGCAATTAACTTATCTTGATAAAAAGGTGCCTCCCACTTATCTGTTCCTTCAGTTGAAACATATTCTAAAACAGAAGAATCAAAATCTAGTCCTGCTGTGTAAGCTCCTATTCCTTTTTCTCCACTTTCAATTGCAATGCTACTTATTCCAATAGTAATAGTAACATTATCACCTCTTTTTACTGAGGAGTTGCTTACACCTAAAGCTGTACTTAAACTATCTGCTGCATATACCCTTGATCCAAGAATTAATAATATTGCAGTTAGTATCATACAAATTGTTTTTTTAGCTTTTATACTATTTTTCATATCTTTTCTCCTTAATTTTATATTATTAAATATTGTGTCTTAAAAAATATTACTGTTCCCTTATTTGCTCTAATACTAGTCTTTTCATTAATAATAAGTCTGTAGCTGTTATGTTATTATCTTTATTTATATCTGCATTTTTTCTTTCTTCTTCTGTTAAAATCCATTCTTGGTTCTGTCCTGCTACTAAATGTCTTTTTAATAGTAATAAATCTGTTGCTGTTATTGTTCCATCCATGTTTGTATCTCCTAGATTTTCTTCAATTACTGGTTCATCTTGTTTTGTTTCAATCCAATTAACTGTTGCAACTGCTTCTCCTTCATTTCCTGCTGCATCTTCAAACTTAAATGTAAAGTTTCCATTTTCATTAAATGTATATTCTCTACTTGTATTGTTATTTGTAATTACTATATCCTCACTTTCACCTGTTAGTTTTACAGTTACTGGTCCATCTGTAGTTTCTTGTGTGCTATATTCTAATCTTGCTGTTGGAATATCTTTATCTATCCAATGAACTTTTGCTGTATGCTCTTTAATTCCTGTATCATCTGTATCACTAGGATCTTTGTATTGGAATGTAAATTCTGAGTTATTTTCAAATTTATATTCTTTATTAGAACCATTATTTACAATTGATACATCCAATTTTTCGTTTTTATTATTTACATTAATCATGTAAGGATTAATAGTAGCCACAACATCTTTGTTTGTTAACTTTGTAATATCATATGATATATCACTTGCTATAATATTGTTATCTTCAAGATAATCTGCTTTTATGCTTTTATATGCTATGTTACTAGCTTTATCAAGAAGTTTGAACTCATAATTTCCACTTTCTTCGAAAGTATATTCTAATGGATTTGTTTTAACTTGTTGTAAACTTCTTAAGGCTTCTTTTTCTGCATCTGTTACTTCTACACTAACTCCATTTTCGTCTAAGAACTGTTCTTCAGTTACTTTTCCGTTAGTTAAAACTGTTACATATGTATCTACATTTGGAACTTGAGCTGACTTTGTATTTTTATATACATTCTTTGTAGGATTTCCATCTGAATCAACTTCAATTTCCTTATATGTATTACCTTCTGAATCTAAGTATGAAATATTAGATATTTTACCATCTTTAACTTCAATATAATTTGTTTTGTTATCGTCTTTATCTAATAAGTATACATCCTCGCTTATATTATCTAATAGAATAAGTAATTTCTTTTCACCATCTAATTGATATTCTACATCTGCTGTTGGAGCATCTTTGTCTATCCAATCTACTTTTGCTGTAGTTTCTCCTTTATTTCCATTTTTATCTTCAAAAGTAAATGTAAATGTTCCGTTTTCTTTAAATACATATGTGTCATTTCCATCATTGTTTGTTATTGTAATCTCTGTACTTGGGTTAACAAGTCTTGCAATTACATATTCGCTTGTTTGCTCTTGTGTACTATATTCAATTCCTGCTGTTGGTTTACTTCTATCAATTTTTGTTATATCTTCAAATAGGTTTACCATTGCTAAAGATGCAAACATATCGTATGTTTCTATGTCTAATTTTACATATTGTCCATATATACTATTTTCAAAATTTATAGCATATAGCTCACCATAATTACTGCACTCTACCTTACCTGCGTTGGTCCATTCTTTTCCATCTGTACTTACATATGCTGTTATGCTCTTTATTCCATCTGGATCATTATCTTTGTATTTCTTTTGTATAAATTCTACTGCAGATATATATTTTGGCTCAGCTAATTTTATTGTATAGAATGGTGGTGTATTTTCTTTTATAACTGAATATCTAAAGTCTGTATGCCATAATGTGTTCATATTTCCATCTATTGCATTTGGTGCATAATATGGTCTATTACCATCAACTGATTGACTCAAATATTCTGCAACTTCTAATTCTGAAACTCTAATATATTTTCTTGTATCTGGTTGATTATCTTCAGTAAATTCAAACATTTGTGAACTAGGACTTGCTAATTTTGTACCTGTTGCTCCTTGTCTTATTTGAACAGTTTTATTTCCAGTTAAATCTGGAGATTCTATACTGTATGGAGTCCACTCATCATTTTCACTATAACGCCAATGAGTTGTGTTTAAATCAACCCCTATAACTCTATTTTCTAAATCGTTAGCATATAGTCCGGCTAATAATTCTTGATTTTCAATATCTATTTTAAATATATTGTTATCACTATAATCAGTTCCAACTATATGTATTAATATGTCATTTTCTGCTGTGATTTTTTCTATTTCGTCATTTCTTAATTGCCATTTATGTAATTCGTCTGCTTCAAAAGATACTGGTGTCCATTGTCCATCTTTTCCATCTAAGCTATAATCCCATCTTACGCCATTTCCATCATATTTACTTGCTAAAACAATTTTTCCTGCATCTTTTCCATCAAATGAGAAACTAGCAAGAGATGTATCTGTTTGACCAAGTAAATAATTAGCTACTATTCTTGTAATACTTGGTTGTAATACTTTATATGTATCAGGGCTTTTTACTGTATCGTCTTGTAAGTTCTTTCCTTCATTTAATAATCTTGTTTTTAAAAGTGTAAATTCAAAAGAATATTGAACACTTGTCATTTTTTCTTCAATTTGGTCTAGTAAGTTTGTCATTGGTAATGGGAATGGCATTAATGCTTCTCCTAATCTTTCAGCTAGTCTATAAAAGTCTGCTTCTTTCTTTGTTGTATCTTCTTTATATGCACATATTAATCCCCACCATGCATCTATATTAATTTTTTGAACTTTTAGTGCTTCTTCATATATTTCTTCCTGTTTTGCTACATTTCCTTTATATAATTCTGCTGTCATAAGAATTTTTTCAGATTTTTCATAGTTTGGATAATCATTTAAAGCTTCTTGTGATAGCATCATATATGTTGCTGCATAACCGCTTACATATGAATCACTACCCCAACCTAAAGGCATTCTTGTTTGCATTTTTTCGCTTTTTCCTGATTGAGCCCATCCTGAAACATCATTATCCATTGACCAGTAACCTTTACCATCTGCATTTTTTCTATAATAAATTATTGCTGCATGTCCTGGTTGACCAATAACTGACGCTGGTGTACCATGTGCTGCACGAATATGGCAACCTAATTTTGATATACCACCACAAACAGCACCTGTTTCATATTTATTTCTCATGCTCATCCATGCTTTATATACATGGTCATCTTCTGTACTATATGTTACATGATATTTTGTGAATATTCCTTCAAATAAATCATCCCAATATTTCTTTTGCTCTTCTGATTGGTCGTGGAAAATTGGGTTTTCAAAGTTTGGCCATACATAAGCAATATATGTATGTGGTTGTAAATATTTTTCTTCTTGACCTGGATGTTCATCTATTCTTTTTTGTGTATAATCATTGAACCATTCAAGTTCCTCGTCGTCCGTAATGTTATTCATTACATAACGCATTTCTTCAACTGTTAAAGCTTCAAACCAAGGTGTGTGATCTTGTCTTGGTGTACCATCCTCGTTTAGTATTGGTGTAATTGTGCCATCGTCATTTACAGTTCTGGCTACTATAAATTTTCCTTCGTCATACATTTTTTTGTATATTCTATAACGCTCTACAGAATCTGATCTATTGCTTGGATGGTCTATTTGAGCCCAGTATCCAACTTTTGTAGCATGTGTTAAAGAAAGTGTTATTGCCATTTTCTTGTACACTTCACCTTTTGTTAATTCTGGATACCATCTATTATTTGTTTTTGTAGTAATTTCAAAATCATCTTTATATGTATGATATAGTCTAGAAAGTTCTTTTATTGAATTATAGTAACTTCCTCCATCAGGTGTTCCACCTAATACATATAATCTAAGATTTTCTACATTTGTCATTAACCATTCTACAGTTTGCGCATATTCTTCATTTTGATTTACAATTGCTATTAAAAGGTCATAACCTACATTATTTACAAATGTTCTTTGTAATAATGTTAATTCTTTATTAGTTATTTGTTGTTCTAAATTGGTTGCACTTGTTAAATCTGCATCATATTGTTCTATTGTTTTTATAAAGTCTACATCTTCTGCTTGTTTTTCTACATAACCTTCTTTATATAATTTTGCATCCGCATAAACTGCATGATCTGACGCATTATTTCCATTATTGTTACATTCTAATTTTAAGAATTTATCATCATCTGTAAGTTCTATTCTTATTAACTCTGCCTCTGTGTCTCCTTTTAAAACATTAGGATTAGAATTTGTTTTCAAATTCCAATTCTCTCCATCTTTGGATGTTGATATATAAAATTTAACACCGTTTCCATTATTTTGTCGACTTTGGTCAACACCAACATATGTACTAAAATAGTCATAATCATAACCACTAATATCGTATACAACTGTTGATGTAGCATGGGCAGATACACCTTTTAAAAAGTGTTTATTCTTTCCATTTACTATTAATGTGATTAAACCGTTATTATATTGTGTTTCTAAGTTACTATCTAGTGTAATACTTCCCCATTCTACCTTTGATTGTTCTTTTATATAATCTATATCAGATAAGTATTTACACATATCTTCTGCCTTTGTATTTTGTGATAAATCGTAAGTTCTTTGTGTTTCCTCCATTTGTCTAGGTTGATTTTGTTTTACTATGCCTAAACTTTTTACTGTATTTTCAAGTGATAAAAATACTATTAAGAATAAAATAATGCTAATTGCCATTAACAATGTTATTGTTTTTTTATTTTTGATATATTTTTTCACTAAAACTCCTCCTTTTATACATATTTATCACTAATATTATAGCATACTTTTCCATTTTTGTAAATATATTTTTCTACAGCTGTATGCAGTTTTACATTATTTTGATAATAATAAATTATTTTTGATTATTGTGTCTGACAAATATATTTCATCTTTCATTTTTTCTAATAGATTTTTTAGTTCTTCTGTTTCCTCTATTTCTTGCATATTTTGCCTATCATAATAAATTTCATTAATACAGTAATTCTTACTTGTAACATAGCCTAGTCCCTTTATAAATGAATAATCTTTATTAGAAAATATACTATCTCCAATAGAAAAATCGTCTTTTACACCTAATAAATCCAATATAGTTGGTTTTATATCAATTTTGGACACCGCTCTTTCTATAACACTACTTTCGCTTATTTTAGGTATTTTCATTCCAAAAGGTATATGTACATCCTTAGTGTAATCGTCAAGACTTGTATATTTTAAGTTGTTTTCATTATATAAATCTTCTATACCTCTTTCACCCGTAAGTCCTGTTCCATGATCACCATACACTACTAAAATGCTATTATCC
Organism: uncultured Clostridia bacterium; assembly: GCA_947632535.1. Classification (GTDB taxonomy): domain Bacteria; phylum Bacillota; class Clostridia; order TANB77; family CAG-508; genus CANRPR01. The sequence continues at coordinate 42,018 of CANRPR010000001.1, forward strand.
ATTAAGCCAGTTTGCGTTAGCTTTTCTAAAAACTTTCCAAATGCATAATCTACAAAATTGCAAGATATTAAATAGTTTCTAAATGTTTCATCCTTATATCCTAAAACATCTTCTTGTGTTATTGTTAGTTTATCTTCCAAATTTGAAACACCATCTAAATAAAATGGTATATGAGTTGTAACACTAACCAATGTAGTACAAAATTTTTTATCATATGAATTCATTATATCCACAGCTTTTTCAAAAAAACCTTCATCCGAATAAAATTCTCCTGCTACTTCTATATCTGGAAAACTATTTATATCATTATATTCTTCTATATTATATCCTTGATTATACACCTCTTCTCTATTCCAATATGTACTAACATTAGGATGCATAAATGAAGTATAATATCCACTATTTCTAAGCATAGTATAAATGTCTGACCAATTATTACTATAATATTTCTGAAATACATAGCCATTTTCTAATGGATACATTGAATTTTCCATTTCAAATTCAGAATCCGCAGTAGTTCCTAATCCCTGATTGTACATATTACTACAATAAATATTTTCATTAAAAAATTTATTCAAATTTGGCATTATCTCTTTTCCATTGACTCTTTTTCCTATTATATATTCATTTAAACTTTCTAATTGTAAAATAATAACATTATAATCTTTAGCAATTTCAGTATAATTTGTTATTGTAGACTTATCTTCTAAATTTTTATTATATATTTGTTTTATCTTTTCTTTATTTACTTCTTCTTTTGCAAATAAATTAGAAAGATAATCCTTAATATCTTCGTAATGATAATGATAAATTGAAGCATTTTGCACAAATAGTGATTTGTTATATATCTTTGCAATATAAATATCATTTATCTTTGACCTTACTACATAAATATTCATTATTAATATTACTAGTATAAAAGCAATTTTCAAAATTGGATTATGATAAACTGTTTTTTCAAATTTTTTATAACATAATACACTTATTAATCCTATTAATATATTATCTACCCAAAACATTAATATATTCTTTATATTAATAATGCACAATACGCCACTTCTTATTTCATTTGCATACTGAATATTATCTATTTGATAAAATGATAAAAAATTTGTTGAATAACTGTAATACAAGAAATTTGCATATATAATAAATGTTATTATTGTATACACTACATTTACATATATATATCCAAATTTACTTTTATTATTTATCGTAGGGCACATTATTAAAAGTGCTACTAAAATAGTATATTTTACTGCTTCTTGCGTTATATTTAATCCTATTACATTACAAAAAAATATTGATTTATATGTTAATAAAATTACTCCTATTAAAAATATAACATTATTTAGTGCAACATCTTTTATATTTTTCTTCATCTCTTTCTCCTCGTCTTTTTCCTATAATCACACTTATAATAACATATTTTTTATATAATTTGTTGAAAAATAAAATATTTTGTATAAAACAAAAATAATTACATATACTACTTTTATACGAAAAAAAGAAAGGATTTGATGAAATGAAAAATATAAGAAAAATGATTTCAATTTTACTAATAATATTAATAGCTTTAGCCTTTAATATTAATTTTTCTATGGCTGCTACAACTCATGATGTTGCTAGTGAAGACGACCTAATTAGTGCAGTTCAAACAGCTACAAATGGCGATGTTATCAATTTAACAGCAAATATATTATTAACAAAACCTCTAGGAATAACAGGGAAAGATATAACAATTAACGGTAATGGTCATACTATATCAAGAAATGTTAATAATTGGACTCCTGAAGATGCTAATGCTACTTTAGTTACAGCTGGTGGTGTTGGCACAAAACTTACTTTAAAAAATATTAACTTTAGAAATAGTCAAAAATATGGTGTACAATCTTATGATGGTGCATATGTTGTATTAGATGGTGTAACAATTGCAGATTGTTTATTTGGTGGTGTTTTAGTTAATGCCGGTACTGTTGAAGTTAAGGATTTAACTTTATATAAAAATGGACAAAGTTCTAATAATGGTATAGAAATTGCAAAAGGAAATGGTTTGTACAACAGTGATAATAATCCATTGTTAGTAATGAATGGTAAAATTTCTTCAACTGAAAATGATAATGTAGTTTATATTGCAATAAATGATAAATTAAGTGAATTTGAAGTACAAAATACAGAAAATACAGTAAATAAAATATTCCCAAGTGATGGTAAAGTAGTTATAACAGACGAAAATAATAAAATAGTATATGTAAGTAACACAACTGATAAAGCTCAAATTGCAGGTAAAGTATATAGAACAGTAACTGTTGTTGTAAATGAAGTAAATGTAGAAATGGCTGTTGAAGATGGTGCTAGTATTTCAAAAGAAGAAGTTGAAGCTGCTATAGATGTAAAATCTTTTGGAAATTATACTTTAGCTGGTATTTACTCTGATGCAGAATTCAAAACGAATTTTGATTTTGCTACTCCTATTACAGCTGATACTACTATTTATGCAAAACTTGATCCAATTCCAGAAACTCCAGCTCCAGAACCAGAGCCAGAGCCAGCAAAACCAACTCAAGATGTTTCTCCAAAAACTGGTGAAAGTGTGATGTTAGAAGTATCTGTACTTGTAAGTGTTCTATCTATTATATCAATAGTAGCTTTAAAAAGAAAAGAGTTTTAAGGTATAAAAGATTTTATAAAGCAAAATAAGTTAAAAATTGTTTATTTTATATTGGTATTTTCATTCACGCTATCATTTTGTTATATATTAAAATATTCTTATGATGCATATTGCACCAAAAAAGAAAGTAATTTATTAGACGAACTTTCTCTTGATAATGTTGTTCCAGAAGAAATACCTGAAGCTGTTATGATAGAGAAAACTGAAAGAATGTTGAAACTAGAAGAATTAAGGCAACAAAATTCTGATATAGTTGCTTGGATAGAAATTGAAAATACCAATATAAATTATCCAGTTTTGCAAGGTACAGACAATAATTTTTATTTAAACCATAATTATGAAAAGAAATATACTATATATGGTTCCATATTTTTAGATGCCTCTTATTCTTGGAATCCGCCAAGTGCTAACTTATTAATATATGGGCATCATATGAAAAATGGTTCTATGTTTCAAAATTTATTAAAATATAAGAAGAAAGAATTTTATGAGCAACATCCTACTATTAGATTTACTACTATTAATGAAGATGTATATTATGAAATAATAGCTGTATTTGAATCAAAAATATATAATTCTTCTGATAAAGATGTGTTTAAATATTATTATTTCATAGATGCAGCAAATGAAGATGCTTATAATGACTTTGTACAAAATGCAAAAAATGCATCTTTGTATGATACTGGCAAAACTGCACACTATGGTGAACAATTAATGACTTTGTCTACTTGTGCATATCATACTAAAAATGGACGATTTGCTGTAGTAGCAAAAAGAATTAATAATGAAAGTAACTAGAAGTTAGATTTCTCTAAATTCTAGTTATTTCTTGTTTATTTACTTCTTCTTCCCTTTTTTGTGCCCTTATTGCTTTTGAAAAATTTAATTGCTAAGAAAACTATTATTATTACAATTACTAAAACAACTATTATTAATACTATATTAATTTTTCCTTCTGGCTTAGAATTTTCATTAGAAATACTACTTACTTCTTGTACAGTAGTTATAGTATTTTCCATTTCTTCGTTATCTACATCAACTACATCTTGTTCCTCTTGTTCAATTTGGTTTTCATTTTCTATATTATTTACTACAGTGTTTTCTATATTGTTATTTTGCGTAGTTTCATTTTTACTTTCTTTTACAGTGTTAGTTTGAGAAGTATTTTTGGTTGTTGTTTTATTTTGTGTACTAGTTTTTGTGTTATTAGTTGATGTATTGCTATTCGTGCTATTTTGTGTTTCATTATTATTGTTAGCTGAAGCAACTGTAATACTTACAGACTTTGGTCCTTGCGTAAAGCTTGATTCTGATAAATCACTATCTACATCAATACTGCTTGTACTTACTTTAACTGTTGTTCCTTCTTTTGCTGTACTTTTTACTTTAAAAGTTAATACACAAACACTGTCAGATGTTACTTTTGTTGGACTATTGCATATTACCTGTATTGCATTACCACTACCTAAATTTGCCCATTTGCTATTTGCAACATTCATACTTACAAGCTCTAAATTTTCTTCGTCATAACTATATGTTGTATCTATTGCATTTATTCCATCTTCACATTTAGTAGAAAGGGTTACTGTAAATGTTTCTCCTGCTTTTACAGAAGTTTTACTAGCACTTAAATTAGCACTTCCACTAGCTGCATTTACAACATTTATACTAGCTAACAGCATACAAAATATTATGCCAAATATCATGCCAATCCTTTTTATTTTTTTCATTATGTTATACCTCCAAAATTTCTATTAGTATTATAAACTATCTATTTTGCCTAGCCTATATTTATTAATTTGCAAAATATCCTGAAAATCTGCTTTTCCATTATTGTTTACATCTGCTGCTATCAAGTTAATTCCTTCTACTTGACTTTTGCCTAATCTATGTTTGTTAATTTGCAAAATATCTTGAAAATCTGCTTTTCCGTTTTCGTCTACATCACCTTTAACTATTATAGAATATTTAGTCTCTCCTACACTTACTACCATACCTGTTGATAGAACTATATCACTTTCAAGTATATTTCCTTCCTTATCTGTTAACATTATTTGTTCGTCACTTTCAATATTTCCTTCAAATTCTCCCGCAGTTGTATTTGGTAGAATTTGTGATACATAATCTTCTTTTACTACATATTTGTTAGAGCTTAATGGTCCTTTTGTCTCTGATGGTTCTTGAACTTCTGGCTCCCCTGGTAGTTTTGAATCATTTTCGTCTGGATGGCCTGTTGTTGATTTTATCCATGTTACCCTTGCAGTTGCTTTTCCTTCATTTCCTGCATAATCCTCAAACTCAAATGTAAACTGACCATTCTTGTCAAATGTATATGTATATACATTATTTCCTTCCTCGTCTTGCTCTACTGTTTCAACATTCTTTACTTTTACATCTTCACTAGGAATAAGTTTTGCAACAACTTCGTCAAAAGTAGATTTTTTTGTACTATATTCAATAGTAGCTGTTGGTGCTTTTCTATCTATCCAATCAACTTTTGCTTCAACTGTTCCTTTTTTGGTGTGAGTTTCCTTATCTGTAAATTCAAATGTAAATGTTCCGTTATCCTTAAATTCATATGTATCACTTCCATTATTATTAGTAATTTCAATTTCTACACTTGAATTAACTAGTCTCGCTTCAACATTTTCATTTGTAGCACTACTTTTACTAAATGCAATACCTGCTGTTATATGAGGATTTTTTTCAACATCTTCATATATATTAAACATTCTTGCTGTGAACCAATTTCCGTTGGTTTTATCTGCCACAATTTTAATATATTGAACCTCTTGAGATTCTTCTACTTCAAAGCTTTTTACATTGTTTGGATTTTTACCAAACTCAGGATTATTATAATCTCCTTCATAGGTTAATCCCTTTCTTTGAGCTAATTTTTCCCATGTTTTTCCGTCCATGCTTCCATATATTGTACCATCAACTATTTTTCCATTTCCACCACCTGCTGGTACAAACTCAACAGCTGACAAATATATTGGTCTATCAGTTTTTATAACCATATATCTTTGTGTATCTTGTCCACTCCAATTTGAGTGATACCTAGTATTATAATTACCATCAATTGCATTTGATGCTGCTCCGTCATGTTTTGGTTCTTCAGAAGAAACTTCTTCTATTGATAAGTGAGATACTGGCACATATCTTCTTGTGATTGGTTCATTGTTTTTAGTAAATTCATATGTAACAGGCGTACTCGCTAACATTGTACCCGAAGCTGGATATCTTAATTGTATGCTTTTATCTCCTGTCAAATCTGGAGATGCATTAAAATATGATGTCCATGAATCATCCTCGCTATATCTCCACTCTGCATTCATGCTAACTCCCATAACACGATTTTCTAAATCATTAGCATAAAGATCTGGAGTTTGCTGATCTGTTATATCTATTTTATATAAATTTTCATCTTCATATCCTGTTCCAACAATATGGATATAAATATCGTTTTGCGCTGTAATACTATTTATTTGCTCTTGGGTTAAAGTTAATTTGTGTTCTTGATCTGCTGAATAATTTACTTTTATCCAGTCTTCTTCATTTGTTGTTTTTCCGTTTAAAGTATAGTCCCATCTAATTCCTGAATTATCATAACGACTTGATAATACTATTTTTCCTGCATTATCTCCATCAAATGAGAAAGTTGCTAACTCCTTGTCCATTTGTCCAAGTAGAAAACTTGATACTGTTTTTGTAATACTTGGTTGATAAACTTCTTTACTATCCTTTGAAATGTTACTTCCTTCTGTTAGAAGTTTGGTTTGTAGTATAGTAAATTTGAAAGTATATTCTGTACTCTTTAGATGCTTTCCTATCACATTTGTCAAATTATACATTGGCAATGGATAATATTTTAAATTTTCTCCAATTTCTTCTGCTAATTTATAATAATCTTCTTCTGTTTTAGTTTTATCTTGCTCATATAATTTTATTAATCCATACCATGCATCTATGTTATAGCTTTGAATTTCTAATGCTTTTCTATATAGTTCTTCTTGTTTTTTTGCATTACCTTCATATGAATTTGCTAATAATATATTTTTTGTTGCTTCCTCATATTTATCATAATGATTTAATGCTTCTTGTGCTAAAACAATATATGAAGCTGCCCATCCTTCTACATAGCTATCACTTCCCCAGCCTAAAGGCATTCTTACACTTAGCTTTTCTGTTTTTCCAGACTGTGCCCAACCACTAACATCATTATCTATTGTCCAATAACCATTTCCATCTTTATCTTTTCTATAATATATAAGTGCTGCATGCCCTGGTTGACTAATTACAGAAGATGGTGTTCCATGCACTCCTCGTATATTTGAACCAATTTTTGATATACCACCACAAACTGCTCCGCCTTCAATGTTCATCCATAATTTTACTACTCCCGGTCTATAGGTTATATTATAATCTCTAAATGGATATTCATATTTTTCATCCCATTCATCTTTCTTTTCAGGATCATGGAATTCTGGTCTGCTGTAATCTGGCCATATATATTTCATATATGGATGTGGTTGCAAATATGTTTCTTCTTTTCCTGGGTTTGCATCAATTCGTTTTTGTGTGTACTCATTTAGCCATACAATTTCTTCGTCATCTATAATATTATTCATGACATATCGCATTTCTTCAACTTTTAAGTCTTCAAACCATGGTGTATGATCTTGATTTTCTGAAACTACAAATTTTCCATTGGCATGTAAATCTTTAAATATTTCATAACGAGTAACTGGATCTGATTGATTCTCTGGACTTGTTGTATCCATCCACAATGCAACTTGCGCTGAGTGAGTTAGTGAAAGTGTAATCATCATTTTTCTATATAACTCACCTTTTACTGTACCGTGTGCTGTTTTTTCTTTTATATCCAAATCTTCTTTATGTGCTGTATATAGCTTTGTTAGTGCTTGTAAAGACGATATATAATTTCCATCTGGTTCTCCACCTAATATGTATAAACGCATATTTTTTAAGTCTGTCATTAACCATTCTAATGTTTCTTTATATTCATCACTGCATCTTACAAATGCTTGTAAAATATCATAATCCGCATTTTTTACCAATTCTCTTTGTAATAATGCTAGTTCATAATCGCCTGATATTTCTTCGTTCTTTTGTTCATGTTCTTTTATAATTTTATCATATTCCTCTACAGTTTTGATAAAATCTACTTTACTGTTAATGTCCTCATTATAGCCTTCTTTTACAAGTTTAGCATCAGCATAAATTGCTTCGTCATACCACTCTGCCCACCAATTAGTGCTATTTTTGTCTGCTACTAATTTTAGATATTTCTTATTTTTTATATTTATTTTCACTTGTACTGAATCACCAAATGCATCTAGTTTTTGTGTTTCTTGCTCTAAATTCCAATTCTCATTGTCATCTGATGTATAAAAGTAAAATTTAACTCCTGTATTAAAGTAATCATTTTTTTCGCTTACATCAACTCCCACATAAGCCATGAAATAGTCATAATCATATTCACTTAAATCATATACAATTTCAGAAGATGCCCATGCACATACCCCTTTTATAAATACCTGTGGCTTTCCATTTACATTTAATGTTATCATTTTATCACTATCATTTTTGTCTAATTTTATGGAGTGGCCACTTGCTGCACTTGACTTATCTGATACATATGAAATATCTGATAAGTAGCATCTTTTTGCTTGTTCATTTGCAGCTTGAACTATACCTATATTTATTTTTTCTTGCCTTGCTATAAATATTGTTACTAATAGTCCAAAACAAATAGCTATTTTTACAAATACATTAATTAAATATTTTTTACCTTCCATAATTTTTTCTCCTTCTGTTTTTACTCTGATTCTTTTGTAATTATATGATTATTTTATCAAATACGCGTTTCGTTTTGTGTAATGTAATAAAAATGTAAACAATATGTAATATTATTTACATTTTTTCATAAATTGTTAATATTCATCATTTGCGCTATAAATCAATAAATATTTAATAACCAATATGGTATAAAATATAAATTTCCTTCCTTTTTTAAAATATCTTTTGTAACAACAATTCCAAACTTAGCTTGATTAATCCCTTTATTAGAATGCTCTTCAATAAATTTATTAATAACTTTTAAATCAGAACTTTCTATTTTATTAGTATATTTAACTTCAATAGGAACAATATCTACATTTCTATCTATAATGATATCTATCTCTTCTTTGTCAGAATTCCTATAATAAAACTGTTTATAATTTTCTCTTTCACATAATAATCTAAAATCAAACTCTACCATTGCTTCAATAATATGTCCTGCTAAATCGTTATTAATATCTTTTTGCTTAAGTAAACTATTTTGTATACCATTATCCAAAATGCTTAATTTTTTATTAGTTCGTATTATTTTTGCAACATTATTTGAATAATTTTCTAGTACATTAATTAGAAAAGCTTGTTTTAGATAACCTAAATACGCCATTATTGTTACTGTATCAATTCCAAAAGTAGTTGCTATTCCTGAATATGCGAAAGCTTGTGAATTATTTGCAGCAATATAATATAATAATTTTTCTAATATCTCTGGTGATTTTATATTGTACATTGTTAAAATATCTTTATATATTCCTCTTGTTATAATATCTTCTGATAATTGTTTTTGCCATACATCAATATCTCTAACTTCAAAATATTCAGGGTATCCTCCCACTAAAATATATCTTTTTAGAATTTTTTGTATTTTTAACTTTAAATTTTGATTATAATATATTTTTTCCAATGCCTTTATTGATTTATCTAAATCATTTAAATTAATTTTAGGAAGTTCTATATCTTCTTCTTTAGAAATATATGTCATATAAAAGTTCATAAACTGGTTAAATGTTAATGGTAATACATATATATTTTCGATTCTTCCCAGCAAAGACTCATTTGCATCTTTAAATAAATGCATAGATGATGAACCTGTTATAATAAATTTAACATTATATTTTCTATCAAAATATGTTTTCAAATAATTTTGCCAATTTTTTATAAAATGTATTTCATCAATAAAAACATATACTTTTGATGTAAGTTTTGACATATTTTCTTCTAATATCTCATTAAAATACACATCTAATACATCTGATAATTTATCATTTTCATCAAAAAATAAACTTGGATCATCACCGCTAAATAAGAGTATTCGTTTATTATCTACTTTGTTTTCTTTAAGTAAATAATTTATTGTTTGATATATTAAGGTAGATTTACCAACTCTTCTTGGACCAATAATACTTAAAATTCTTTTATTATCAATTTTTTCTATGATATCATTGAACTCATTTCTTTTTCGTCCTAGTAAAAATTGTTCATTTATTTTTTCTTCATTCCACCAAGGATTTGTAGCTATTAAACTTGATTTTATATTCATTTTAGATTTTATTCCTCCTCTTTTTATTATACATATCTTTTTACTTATTATACCATTTTTGTTGAATCAATTCAATATATTTTTCATATTTTGTTGAATCAATTCAATATATTTTTCATAACTATAAAATCTTAAAGTGTTGTTAAAATTACCCACGCACCTCCTTGATGCCCCCCTTCTCCAGTTGGGTTATATAGAGTTACTAATACCACCACACTAGGATTTGAAATAGGTGCAACTCCAATAAATGATGTAACATACTTATTTGTATTTACTCCATCTTCTGAAGTTCCCGTTTTACCTCCTACACTAAATCCCTTTACTTGTGCATTCTTTCCTGTTCCCTCAGCTACAACAGATTCCATCATACTTAGTACATTTTTAGCTGTTTCTTCTGATATTACTCTCCCTTCTTCTTGTACTGGTTTTTCTTCTATCTCGCCTGTTTGACTATTTATAACTGCCTTTACAATTCTTGGTTTTACCTTTACTCCATTATTCGCAATTGCCGAAACTGCTGTTACCATTTGCAATGGTGTTACTTCAAATCTTTGCCCAAATGAAATTGTAGCAAGTTCTACTGGTCCTACTTTATTTTCAGCTAAAAATATTCCTTTCGCTTCTCCTGGTAAATCTATTCCGGTTTTATTTAAAAATCCAAATTTATTTAAATAACTATAATATTTTTGAACTCCTATTTTTTGCCCTAGTCCTATAAACACTGGATTACATGAATTCATTAACGCCTGTCTTAAAGATTCTGAACCATGTGGTCTGTAATATCTCCAACATTTTATTCTTACTCCTGCTATTTCAATTCCACCAGTACAACAAAACTCACCCTCTTTATCTGTTGTTGTAATTCCTTCTTCCAATGCTGCTGATGCTGTAACTAATTTGAAGGTTGAACCCGGTTCATATGTGTCTGCAATTGCTTTATTTCTCCATATTTGTTGTAATTGTTTTGTTTTCTCCTCTTGCGACAATTCTGCTTGTGCATTAATTTCATATGGCTGATTTAGATTGTAATTTGGGTATGTAGCCATAGCCAAAACATCTCCCGTTTTTGGATTCATTACAACAATATTTCCGCCATCACTACATTCATTATCTATACATGCTTCTTGCAAATATTTTTCCACAATAGACTGTATTGTCATATCTATTGATAATATTAAATTATTTCCATCTATTGGTGCAATATAATTTTCTCCTTCTTTTCCTATATCTCCACCTTTTGCATCTGTTATTTTAATTATTTTTCCATTGCTTCCTTTTAACTCCGCTTCATATTTTGCTTCAATTCCATCTAGTCCTTGATTATCACTTCCACAAAATCCAATTACATGTGATGCCAAATTATTATATGGATAATATCTCTTTGTATCCTCGTCTATGTTTATTCCAGACATAATATTATTTTCTTGCATCCATAATCTTAAATTATTTGTTAATTCTTTATCTACTCTTTTAGCTATAGTTTCAATTGAACTTTTCTTTTTTACCTTTTTCAAGGTTTTTTCATAATCTAATTCAAAAAGTTCAGCAAATTTGTGTGCTACCAATTCTTTTTTATCTTCTGGTATATTTACTGGATTAATTGTTACAGTCTCAACTGTTGCGCTTATTGCTAGAACTTTTTTACTAGTTATATCGTAAATAGTTCCTCTTTTTGCTGTAATCTTTCTATCTAAAGACTGCTGAGCCATTGCCATTTCTTTCAAATTAGCTCCTTGTACAAATTGGATAAACCCAATTCTCGTAGTTAAGCAAATTAATATTAAAAATATTATAAAAAGCATATTCCTTATTCTCTTTTTCCTACTAATATCTGACTGTTTGAACATAAAAAAACTCACCCTTTTCTTTTATATCATTATATAGAAAAGATGTGAGTTTATTACTTTATTTTCCCATTATCATATTTAAAATTCTCTCAAACCATGTTAAATTTTCTTCTTGTTTTATTTCCTCTGTTGCTGGTTCTACATAATCTTCTTTAGGTAAGTTTATATATACTGACTGAGCACTATTTAGTTTTTGCATTCCTAACATTTCCTTGGCAGATTGTTCTACGCTCTGTAAATTCATACTGTTTTCAATATTAATTTCAAGTTGATCATTTTCTTTTTGTAATACTGCTAAATCTGATTTTAAGTTTTTTATTTTTGAAAAGTTTTCACTAATTAGAGAATTTCGATAACTTATTACAAATAAAACAGCAAAAACAGACACAACATAAAGAACAATTTTTGCATGTAACTTAATTTGTTTCTTTTGTTTTGTCTTTGGCTTTGATTTAACATTCTTTTTAGACTTTTTATTTGTATCAACTTTTCTAGCTGTGCTTTTTTTCGGATATCTCTTCCTTATTGGCTCATATTCTGGTTGCAGTTTCCTTGGACTAGTTTCATATTGATACCTGTTATAATTTGCCATAAATTATCTCACCCCTTTTCACTTGGGATTTATTCTCTTTCAAATATTCTTAATTTTGCACTTTTTGATCTTGAATTTTCTTCTTGCTCTTCTTCACTTGCCACTATTGGTTTTTTGTTAATTATTTTTCCTTTACAAACTGCTCCACATACACAATATGGAACATCTTTAGGACATGTGCACTTACCCAGAGCATCTGTATATGCTCTTTTTACCATTCTATCTTCTAAAGAGTGAAAAGTTAAAATACATAATCTACCTTCCGAGTTTAAACTGTCTATGCACTCTGTAACAGTTTTGTATAAAGGTTCTATTTCATTGTTTACCTCTATTCTAATTGCTTGGAAAGTTCTTTTTGCTGGATGACCAGCCTTTTTGTCTATATAAGGAATTGCTTTTGCAATAATGTCTACCAATTCTTTTGTTGTTTCTATAGACTTCTTTTCCCTATATCTACAAATCTCTTTTGCTATTTTTCTAGAAAATTTTTCCTCACCATATTCAAAAATTATTTGGGATAATCTCTCTTCTTTATATGTATTAACTATCTCTTTAGCAGTTAAGCTTTGTGTTTTGTCCATTCTCATGTCCAAATCACCATTTTGCATATAACTAAATCCTCTTTCATTTGTATCTATTTGATAAGAAGATACACCTAAATCTAGTAATATGCCGTCTACTTTTGGAATTCCTAAATCATACAAAATATTTTTTATATCGTCATGATTTCCATGTACAAATTTAACATTAGTATAATTTTGTAATCTTTGTTTAGATACACTTAATGCTTCTTCATCCCTATCAATTCCAATTAGTAGTCCATTTTTAGATAATTTTTTGGCAATTTCTATACTATGACCTGCTCCACCAATGGTTCCATCTACATAGATTCCATCTTGCTTTATATTAAGTCCTTCTATGCATTGTTTTAACAATACTGGTTTATGGTTAAATTCCACTTCTACACCTCTTATTTTATATGGCAAACAGTTGGTAACTGATATACCAACTGTTCGTAGCCTTTTATATCAATATCTTTTGTATTTTGTATTGTTTTCTTTGGTAATCACTTATCATTTGTATATTACCTTTTGAAATTATCTTACTGTTTCTTAAACTTTTTTCTTTTGTGTTTTTGTTTTTTTATCTTTTGTTAGACTTTTGTATTTTTAGATTTTTTCTTTTGTTTCTTATTTTTCTTTAGTTTCTTAAATTTTTATCTTTTGTATTTTTTGGTTTTATCTTTTGTTATTTATATAAACTTTTGCAAGTTATATACCTAACATAGTCATGTTTTCAGCAATTTCGTCTGCAGAAATATTTTCATCACTACTATATTCTTTCCATGTTTTCTTATCCCAAATTTCTATTCTTGTACCTACTCCTATAATAGCAATTTCTTTATCAAGTGAAGCATGTTCTCTTAAGTTTGCTGGTATTAAAAATCTCCCTTGTTTATCTATTTCGCATTCAACTGCTCCAGATAAGAAGAATCTTACAAAGTTTCTTGCATTTTTTTGTGCTAGTGGTAAGGTTTTTAGTTTTTCTTCGAAGTTTGTCCATTCTATTTGTGAATATGCAAATAAACATCCATCTAAACCTTTAGTAATAATGAATTTGTCTCCAATTTCTTCTCTTAATTTGGCTGGCATTATTACTCTGCCTTTGGCGTCTACACTGTGTTCATATTCACCAATAAACACTTCTTTTCACCTCACTCCATTTTTACACCACTTTGTACCACTTCTCTCCACTTGTCTAAATTTTAATATAACTTTTTTTATTTTGCAATACTTTTTTTAAAAAATTTTAAAATTTTTTTATTTTATTTTTCAAAAGAAAAAAGAACCTATAAATTTAGGTTCCTTTTTCCTTAAAATATAAGTTAATATCAACATTTGTGTTTATCCCCTGCACTGTGCCTGTTTGTGTATATTGCCACATTGCAAATTCATATGGATAAATTGGATTTTCTTGATAGTCTGCATACCAAATTTTATATTGCTGTAAATCTTTTAAATTTAATGCTGTTGTTAGCCATTTTGCATTAGCATATATTGCTGTTTCGTATCCTGCCTCCTCTATTTTATTGCAAAAGGCTTTTGCAATATTTGTTCGTTCTTCCACTGTTAAATTTTCTGCTCTAGATGTATCATTTTTTATTTTTTCTGTATCAAAACAAATTGGATAACTAATTTTATAATTCTGAAGATTATTTATTACAAATTCCGCTTCTTCCACTGCCTCTTGCTCATTTATTGCTTGTGAAAAAAAGTATATTCCTATTTGTAATCCTGCATTTGTAGCTCCTTCTAGATATTCGTAATAATTTTTATCTACTACTAATTTTCCATTTCCATATCCTCTATAGCCTAATCTTAATATTGCAAATTCAATTTCTGTTTGCTTTACCTTGTTCCAGTCTATTTCTCCTTGATAATATGATACATCCACACCTGCAATTGATGTATAGTTTTCGTCCTCATACTTTAAATATCCATTTTCTTGTTTTAAATTACTCCATATATATTTATGATGTTTTATATTTTTTATATAGTCAACCCATAAATATCCTTCGTCTATATCATATATTTGCAACTTGTCTGGCTCTTTTTTAGTTTGGACAAATGCTATATTTTGTTCTGGTGCATATTCTACTTTTATCATAAATATAAATAAGATAAAAGTTAAAATTCCGACAATAATTCTCAAATTTTTCTCTCCTTTTACCCTATTATATAATATCTTTTTATTCGTTACAATATTTATTTTTTATTCATATAATGGAAAGAGGTGTTTTTATGGAAAATAAAAAATATAGACTTGCAGTAGTTGGTGCTACTGGACTTGTGGGTAGAACTGTTTTAAAAGTCTTAGAGGAGCAAAATTTACCTATAAGTAAATATTGTTTGTTTGCTTCTAGTAAATCTGCTGGTAAAGAACTAAAATTTATGGATAATACTTATACTGTAGAAGAATTAACTCAAAAATCTTTTGATAGTGGATTTGATTTTGCTATTTTCTCTGCTGGTGCTGAAACTGCTAAGAGGTTTGCTCCAATTGCTGCTTCTAAAGGCTGTATTGTAGTAGATAACAGCAGTGCTTTTAGAATGGATAATGATGTTCCGTTAGTAGTTCCTGAGGTTAATCCTGAAGAAATATTAAATCACCATGGAATTATAGCAAATCCAAACTGTTCTACTATTCAAGCGGTTGTTGCTTTAAAACCACTTGATGAAAAATATCATATTAAACGAATTGTTTATTCAACATATCAAGCTGTTTCTGGTGCTGGTCAAAAAGGAATTAATGATTTTTTAGGCGGTATTGGAGGGGATGCTCCTACAAAATTCCCTCATCCAATTTTTAATAATTGTTTACCTCATATTGATGTATTTCTTGAAAATGGCTATACAAAGGAAGAAGAAAAAATGATAAATGAAACCAGAAAAATATTGAAACGACCTGATTTACAGGTAACTGCAACAGCTGTTAGAGTTCCTGTTTTAAATTGTCATGGTGAAAGTATTAATATTGAGTTTGAGAAGGAATTTGATTTAACTGAAGTTATGGATATTTTGAGAAATGCCCCAGGTATTGTTTTGCAAGATAATATAGAAAATAATATTTATCCTCTTCCAACTGAAGTTTCTGGTCATAATGAAGTTTATGTTGGTCGTGTTAGAAGGGATTTTAGTGTTGAAAATGGCTTGAATTTGTGGGTAGTTGCAGATAATATTAGAAAAGGTGCTGCTTATAATGCTGTGCAAATTGTAGAAACTTTATTGAAACAATCTACTGCTAAAATGTAAGAAGGAGTCTTAAAATAGACTCCTCTTGCATAATTATTTTTTTCTTAAATTATCAACTAGTTCAACCAAGTTTTCAACTAAATAATCTACATCTTCTTTTGTGTTTTCTTCCCCAAAGGTTACTCTTAAAGAGCCTTGTGCTATTTCATGTGGTAATCCTATTGCAATTAGCACATGTGATGGATTTAATGAACCAGATGTACACGCAGATCCTGCAGATGCGCATATTCCTTTTGAATCTAGATTTAGTAGTAATGCATCTCCTTCTATGGATTTAAAAGATATATTAGCATTACCTGGTAATCTCATTGTTCTATGCCCATTTAATTGTACATTCGGTATTTTTTGTTCTACTTGCGAAATATAGTAATCTCTTAACATTGTTAGTTTTTTATTATACTCTTCAAAATTTGCATATGATAATTCGATTGCTTTTCCTATCCCAACAATTCCTGCAACATTCTCTGTTCCTGCTCTTTTATTTTTTTCTTGATGTCCCCCATCTTGTATTCTTTCAAAGTTTATACCATTTTTCACATATAGTGCTCCTACTCCTTTTGGTCCATAAAACTTATGTGCCGACATTGATAACATATCTATGTTTTGTTCTTTTACATCTATTTTTACATTTCCAACTGCTTGGACTGCATCTGTATGAAAATATATATTATGTGCTTTTGCTATTGCTCCTATTTCTTTAATTGGTTGCAAGGTTCCTATTTCGTTATTTGCATACATAATGCTAATTAAAATTGTTTTGTCTGTTATGCTATCTGTTAGTTCGTCTAAACTTATTAGCCCATCTTTATTTACATTCAAATATGTTACTTTAAAGCCTTGTTTTTCTAATGTTTTGCAAGTATTAAGTACTGCTGGGTGTTCTATTTTGGTTGTAATAATGTGGTTTCCTTTTTCTTTATTAGCATAAGCAACTCCTTTTATTGCTAAGTTATCGCTTTCACTACCACATGCAGTAAAATATATTTCTTTGTTGTTTGCATTTATTGCTTTTGCTACTTTTTCTCTTGCTTCTTCTATAGCTTTTTTTGATTTTCTTCCAATGCTATATATTGAAGATGCATTTCCATAATTAATACTAAAATATGGTAACATTTCTTTTAGTACTTCTTCTTTGGTTGCAGTAGTTGCCGCATGGTCAAAATATCTTATTTTCTCCATATTTTCTATTATTCCCTCCACAGTTAATAATTACTAATTTTATTGTATGCTTTTTAATTTTATTTATACATTTATGTTGTGTTTTGTTATATGGAGCATTATGTAATTTATATAATAAAATTGTGCAAATTCTCAAAGTGCCCTACTTTTTCTTTGAGATTTGCACAATTTTTGATTTATGTTATTTGTTAGTTAGGTGGCATTATAATATTAATTTATAGTGCAATGGTAATTGGTATCTTGATTGCAAGTTAATTTGTAATACGAACTTATTACTTTGTCACAAGGGCGTGGCAAATTCTCTGTCGTCAAAAAATCTTCCGCTTTTGAACACTGATTCTTGCACCATGGGTCATACACGTAGTCGCATTTTGTACATGTTATAATCCATGTATACCAACTTCCTTCATGACTTTTAATTGTAGGTACTTGTTGTCCTGAACACTTAGTTTCAACTTTTTCTGTATAGCAGCTTCCTCCACTAGTTGTATTACCGCTGTGTGTATGTTTACTAATTGTTGCCTGTTTCTTTGCTGTATTTCCTGCTTCATCCTTTACCCACAAATATGTTGTCTGTGTTACATTTGTACTTTGTGTTGTACTCTTACCACCTACACTTTTCCATCCTGATGTCGGTGCACTACTACTTGTTGACCATTGATAATATATATTGCTTCCTGTGTCTGTTATTGTTCCTTTTAATGTTACATTTGTTGAACCATTTGCTGTTCCTGTCAAAGATACACTTGGCGCCGATGTATCTCTTCTTACCGTGTATTTATCTGACCATGCGCTTACATTACCCGCATTATCTACTGCTTTAATTTGGAAATCCCATTGTCCATCCCAGTTTATTGTCCATGGATTTGATATTCTCTCTTCTCCACTTCGTACATAATATGCTATTCCACTTCCTCCTGTATCTGTTGATGTAAATGTCTGTTTTACATCTTTATTGGTCCAAGCTCCGCTTGTATAACCATTTAGACTTACTGTTGGCTTAGATGGTGGTGTCTTATCTACTCTTATTGTAATCGCTGTACTTGCTCCTGAAGCGTTTCCTGCTACGTCCACTGCTCTAAATTGTACACTTCCATTCCAGTCTCCTGTTTTTGAATATGTTGCTGTGCAGTTTGTCCAATTTCCGCTACCTTCTTTATATTGATATGTTGATATTCCACTCTGTCCATCACTTGCTGATAAATTAATCGTTACAGTTTTATTTGTCCATGTTCCACTTGTGTATCCATTTGTGTTTACTGTTGGTGTACTTGGCGCTGTTCCATCTTTTATTGTATAATTTCCTTGACTTGCTCCATTTACCCCATCCCATAGTCTAAAATATACTATACTTCCATGAACTAAGTTTGATACTGTTGTTCCTGTTTGCCATTGTCCTGCTGTACTTCCTACTTGATATTGTATTGATAATGCACTATTATTTGCTGCATCTCCTCCTTTAGATAAGGTTATGCTTGCTTTATGCTTACTTGCATCCCAATTTGGACTACTGTATGTTATATTTCCTGTTGCTACTCCTACTGTTCCTGTTGCTTTCGTTATACTTGTACTTCCTTCATTATTTGCTTTGTCTTTTGCTTTTACCTCTATTGTATATGTTACTGTTTGCTTTAATCCTGTAAATGTACAACTTGTTGCTCCATTATTTACTGTCTTATTTTGTGCACTTTGTCCACTTGCTGTTAATGTTACTGTATATGTTGGTTTATCTGGCATTCCCCATTGATTATCTGATGAGCCTACACTTACTGTTATACTATTTGTTGTTGATGTTGCACTTGCTGTTATTGTTGGTTTTCCTGTATCTTTTACTGTATAACTTCCTTCACTTCCTCCGTTTACTCCATCCCATAATCTAAAGTATACCACATTTCCATGATCTAGATTTGATACTGTTGTTCCTGTTTGCCACTGTCCTGCTGTACCTCCTACTTGATATTGTAT
>CANRPR010000002.1 GCA_947632535.1 uncultured Clostridia bacterium
TTGAAGAATAAAACTAATACAGGAAGTCTTTTTCTTCCTGTATTCTTTTCTGTTAATTTTTCCGGATTTCTGCAGAATTCACTGCAGAGCTCTGCAGAAATCTCTGCAGAATTTCATTTTTTTATCCAAATTGGTTACGTGTATGTTCTTTCTAATATAAATTCATATAATCTTTATATATAATAAATATTTTTTTAATCTAATATAGTATATCCTGAAATTTTATATCCTTTTAATCGTCTTTCGTACATTTTTTCTAAAACTTTCATATTATCTAGATAATCATATACTATTACTTTTTGTTTATCTTCATGCTCCCTATGAAGTCTACCTACATATTGTATAATTCTTCCTTTCCAAGAAACCGGCATTGTTAAAAATAATGTATCTAATCTGCTATCATCAAACCCTTCTCCTATTGAACTACTTGTAGCTAATATTATTCTAGGATTATTATTCTCATCTGCCATTTTTAAGCTTTCTTCTAGCTCTTTTGTCTGCTTTCTCCCCATCTTTCCTTTATATATTATAATAGGTATATTTAAACTTTCTAAACCTTCTTTTAATATTTTCAAGTGTTCAATTCTTTCTGTAAGTACAATAGGAATTCTTCCATCTTGAATACATTTCTTTATATCTTGTATTATTAAACTATTTCTAAAAACATTATTACACATGTCATTTAGAATGTCTGATATCTGTATTTTTTCATTTTCCTCTTGACTAATATATTTATAGTTAGTTTTTTGTACTATCACTATATGTTCCATTTCCTTGTTTTGTTTTAATTCTCTGCTACTTACTCTAGCTCTTATCTCACCACATTGCATATAAATAATCTTATGCCACCCATCTTTTCTCGTTGGAGTTGCAGTCAAACCATACACATATTTACTTCTTATAGCTTTTAATACTTTTTCAAAATTATATGAAGCTACATGATGACATTCGTCTACAATAACTAGACCATAATCTTTAACTAAGTCTTCCAAATTATCTTTTCTAGCTAAAGATTGAAAACTTGCTATATCTATTTTTCCATTTAAAGTTTCCTTACCTGCTCCTATTTGTCCTATTTCCTTTTTGTTTATATTTAGAAAATAAGACAATCTATCTTTCCATTGCTCTAAAAGATTATTTCTATTAACTAAAATAAGTGTATTTATTTTTAACTTTGAGATAATTTTAGCACTTATTACAGTTTTTCCAAATCCAGTAGCAGCACACAATATACCTATATTATATTTTAATAATTCTTCCATTACTTTCTCTTGTTTTTTATTTAGCTTTCCATTAAATTCATGATCTATTTTACTTCCTTCTTCTCTTGTATCTTTAACAATTAATTTAACATTACTTTTTTCACATATTTCTTGTATTTTTTCCATGCATCCTCTAGGTAATTTTAGAAATCTTTCATCTTCTTCAAAACAGCTTATTATTCTTGGTATATTATAAACAGGTAATCTAAGTTTTTGCTTTTCATAAAACTGTGGGTTTGTAAAACTCGCCAATCTTTTTAAATATGTTATTTCATTTGGTAATAATTTTAATTTTTTTACATATATTTGATTATCAAATATACATTCTACATTATTAGAAAATATTGTTTCTTTTATATTATCTTTTTTAGGAATTTCATCATCATTTAATAATTCTTCTGTATCTGGTTCTTGGTAATCGTCATCTTTATACATGTCAATAAATGACTGTATTTCTTCTGTTCTCATCCTTTTTATATTAGTTAATATACCTATTTGATTTTTTTCTACTTCAAAATATTTATTTACAAACATTGTATTTCCATTTTTGCTACTTTCTCCTTGAAATGGCAATGCTATTAAATTTCCGAATCCACCTTTTGGCATTGTATCTTGATTTGGGAATAGTCTATCATATGAATCTAAATCTAGTGATTCTTTCTCCATTGTTTTTGTAAGTAATATATTGCCCATTTTTCTAGCAATTTTTGCTGGTACACTTTCTTCAAAAAATATCCACACATGTGCACCATTTCCTGAACGAGATCTTTCTACATATATTGGTATATTTAATTCATCACATATGTTCCAAAATGCTATTACATCTTTTTCGTATGTTTTCTTGTCAAAATCTATTACTAAAAAGTTGCATAAATCTCCTAATAACAATGGATATATTCCTATTGTTATTTCTCCTCTTAAATGTTTTCGTATAATATCTTCTGTTAGTGGCATAAGTTCTCTATTAGTACATTCGTTGCATTTAACTCTTGACTTGTCACATTTATATGTATTAAATTCGTTTTTGCAAATTGGAGAATATCCTGATTTTCCAGTTTTATTGCTTGTCCATCTTTTCGCATATAAATCTGCTCTTCCTTTAAATACTTCCATAAAAATTTTAACTTTTTCTTCGTTCGAAATATTTTTTTTGGAATCAACTTGTTGAGTTTCTTCTATTTTTCCATATATTTTTTCTTTTAATTCTTTATTTTCTTTTTCTAATTTTTGAATCATTTGTATTAGTTCATTTTTACTTAATTCCTCTAACAAGTATTGTTCACCCTTTCTTAATGCATATTATACATTATTTATTACATTTTATCAATAAAGTATGTGTTTATATTGCTCTTTTTATTAATTTTTTCATATTTATGAAAATTATTTCAATAATAAATGTACAATAAGAGACGAGTTAATTCTCGCCTCCTATTTTATAATTTCTTCTTTAAGTCACTATCTGCAGCAAAATCTTGAAAAATTTTCATATATGTCGCCTGTAATATAAATCATACACCTTTTTCACTCCTATATATATTTCAAATCTTTCTCCTTTCCCACCAGCATCCTACTCATTCTCGAAAAAATCCAAATCAATCTTCTTTATCTCGTACGAATTCTCCGTATAACAGCCCACATTATATTTAATCATCAAATGCACCAACTTTTCTCCATCAATGGCTATTGTGTTGCTTTTACTTGCACTCTTTATTGCATCCGCAGAAAACTTTGATGTGGTAACAAATACGCCCTTTTTCGCCCCGTAATCTTCCATTGCTCCCTTAAACTTTTGCATCTCTGGTCTAGATACTTCTTGCCCTCTTGTATATAACTTGGCTTGTATTAATATTTTGTTTATCCCAAGTTCATCTTCAAAAACAATACCATCTATTCCGCCATCTCTTGTAGGTCGTGTTGTAGTAGCATTTTCCTTGTTACCGTATCCCATTTTAACCATCAATTTCACTGCTAGACTTTCTAAAAAAGTAAATGGTTGTTTTTTTATTTCTTCTAGTAAATTATCTGCTAATTCATTATTTATTTCTTGAATAGATTTTTCAATTCTCTCTTGTGGTGTTAAATCTTCTTGCTCTGCATTTGCTATCTGGTTATTTTTATCTCTTGTATCAGTATCATTTCTTCTTGATTTAAACTCCACAAACGACTCATATTGTGATAAAAAGTCGTTATCTATTTTCTTACCACTTTTATATACTTCTTTTCCTTCTTTTGTAATATAAAATAATCCTCTTTTATCACTATTTATTAATCCTGCTTTTTTTAAATATGTAGCTGTCCATCCAATCCTATTATAATAAACACTTTTACCGCTATTTAACACTTCTTCTAAATCTTTATCTGATAGTTTTATTTTTTTAGATACAATCTGCCTTATTTCTTGAATATCATGAATTTCTCCATCCTTTACTACTTCTAAAAATTCATTATACATCTCATCGTATTTTGGTACTGCCATCTTTTAAACACTCCTTTTCTTTTTATTTTTTCTTGTTAATATTTTAATACATAACATTTTGAGGTTATCTCGCATTTGTAAAATCTCTTCCATTATATCTTAATAAAGACTTCATATAACTTAATAAAACTTTAATTTTCAATTAAATAATAATCCTTTAATTCCTTTTCAGAAATGTCAAGCCCTTTTTCATGCAAAAGCTCTTTCCTTTTCAAATACAAATTATGCAATGCTGGCTTTCTCTCAACATCTTCTCCAAAATGAAGTAATCTATGACAATGAGGACATAATGTAACATAGTTTTCAACAACTTCCAAACTATTTTCAAAATCATTGCCAACAGCTCTAGGAATTAAATGGTGCACTTCTACATAATTCCTATGAGATTCTTTGCTTGTAAAATATTGACATCCGAAAAAATCTTCTAATTCACATCTATAGTTACTGTTCGTCTTAGCTAACTTTTTTAGCACTGTACTTACTTTGTTATATTTATCAAATGAGCTAGCATCAGTATCGTCAATTTTTTCATTTAAATTTACCTCTTGCTCGTTTACTTCTTTTTCTTCTCTAAAATTCAATGAATATTTTACAATATTAAATACTTCTTCATATATTAATTTATATACTGCTTCATGACTATCTATAAATTTCTTTATTTTTTTAATATCAATGCCTTTGTAAATTTCACTATATTTTTTCAATGCATAATCTATAAAACTCTTGTAATCCTCATATGTATCATTAAGCAAAATAAGTGAAAAGTATTGTATTTTCGCATTATCAATTAATGTAGACTTTACATATGATCCTGTAGATTTATACTTATATGATATTGTGCATGTTTCTTTTTTAGTTATTTCTCTATTTTTTGGCTGACTTTTTACATATTCTTTTAGCTTTGTTCTTTCAGCATCACTAGCATTGATAAAAACTTGTAGAAAATCAATATCTTCAAAATTTTTATAAAAAGAATCAAAATATAAATAGTCATGCATATATATTTCCGTGTCTCCAATATCACAGCTGTCAATAAAATCTTTTAACATATCTATATAATCCTTTTTGTTAATGCCTCTTTTTTCCATCATATTGACTATGTCATTACTTCTTATTTTTATGTAGTTAGGCATATTTGCAAAATATCCATTTAATATAGTTAAATATATAATTATCCAGCGTTCTTCCTTCGAAAAATTCCCCTCTAACATATCTCCAAAAGTCAAACCTTTTTTATTCCTATAATACTTATTAGCTGCTCTTGAAAATATCTTTGATCTTAGCATATTTACTGTATGCTGTTTTTCTTTTTCTTCTCCGTGATTTTCATTATGAATCCATTGATCCCTACCTATATTTTCAATTTCCTTAAAAACATTATATCCTGCCTCAAAGACCCACAAATTTCTATAATTTGTATTCAAAAAAAATAGTATTTTTCCATTTGAATTTTCTCCAGTTGAACAATATGCATTGTACCATCTATCATTTTTACATAAATCCTTATAAACGTTTAATAATTCCATTTTACTCTCCTACTTTACAAATAAATAATCTCTCTTTATGCTTGTCCAAATTTGTTTTTCCTGAATTAAAAAATTTATAATCCGTTTCGTATATACTAACTTTTCCTCTTTTGTTTAATATATTTATCATATCCTCATATGAAATAGAATTAATTGAAGAAGTACTTTTAGCTTCATAAGTATTATTATAAGATACTATTATATATTTTGCCTTAATGTTTTCTATTAAATCCTCAAATACTGCCTTAGCATTTGACTTGCAGTATTCACTCATAATGGAGTCCCTTTTCATTTTTTTGGCTTTATTAAAAACTGGTGGTTTTTCCCAATGTGCTACATTTTCTAATAAATGATAAAAATTAGCATATTGCCTAGCATTATATGGAGGATCTATATACATTACATCTACATCTATTCTTTTTACTAAGTTATTAGCATCCTCATTAAATATATATGATTTTCCATTATATTTTTTCAGATTCATAAAACCCATTTCAAAATTCTTATATTCTGGCTCTTTATTTAAGAAGCTCTCATAATGCCCTACTGTATTTGCAATTTTATCTATTGAATATAATAAACTAGATATTAAAATATAATGCTCCCTTTCATTAATTTCCTTATTATTATATTTATTTTCTATGTCTTCTCTTATAAAGCCTATTTTTTTTGCATCATCATAGTGATAATAATTACCACTAAAATTATCCGAAAAATAATTCTCTTTTATATTAGCCGGCTTTAATTTGTTGTATTCATTTATTATATATTTTACTTTTTCTTCATCATATTTTTCATTACTTAATATGGCTTTATATACCACATAATTAGAATATAATATATCATTTACATATATGTCTTTTCCCTTGTCTAAGAAATATTCTGCTACTACTCCTGTTCCAGAAAAAACATCTCCAAATGTGTTAAACTCTATATCTTCCTGTTTTATTGCGTCATCTATAAAATTTAATAACTTCCTTTTATTTCCTATGTATCTCCTGTTTTCTATATTTAATTCCAAGTTTATTCCTCCATTTTATAGTTTGTAATTAAGATTTCTTCTTCTAATCCATCTCTATTCTTTTTATTGTAACTTGACGATCTATAATGATAGTTAATATTATTAACGAAATATTTTCCATTATTTTTTTCTATCCAATCATATAATATTTCATTTTTAATATTAAGTTTCTTTTTTTGCAGAACATTAGATAATGCAAATTTTATTCCTCTATCACTTAATTTATCTAACATATTTAATAAAGATGTTTCCTCTTGCTCTCCCCAACCATCATTTTCATTATATACTGCATCTGTAATAAGATATGGTGGATCAGCATATAAGAATTCTATATCATTAAAATCCTCTATATTCATTTCTCTAAAATCCTTGCAAACAAAGTCAATTTTTTTACAATTACAAATATCAATATATCTTTTTAATTTTTCCCTGTTATTTTTATTCATATCAGTTTTACCTGCTGGTATGTTAAATTCTCCTTTAGAATTAAACCTAATATCATTATTAAATGAATAAGCCATCAAAACATATAAATATAAATTTGCCTCGTTTGTATTTTTATCCTCCAAATTATTGTAATCTCTTTTCAATTTGCTAAATCCATCTAAATTATATTTCTTTAAACCATTGTTTCCTTCTACATATTCCTTGTAATAAGAATATCCATTTTTATAAGAATTAGATAATCCATACATCTCTATAGTTTTATCTATTTTGTTTATCAATTC
This sequence comes from uncultured Clostridia bacterium, assembly GCA_947632535.1. Classification (GTDB taxonomy): domain Bacteria; phylum Bacillota; class Clostridia; order TANB77; family CAG-508; genus CANRPR01. The sequence continues at coordinate 7,014 of CANRPR010000002.1, forward strand.
ACAGTAATCCTGTTTTTTTAGAAATTTAAGTAAATTTATTACTCTAGGATTATTATCCACCGCTATAATTTCGTTTGCTACGAGATTTATTGCTACAGTTGATCCTCCTGTGAATAAATCCATACATTTATTTATATTTTTAGGAAAGTATTTTTCTAATTGTGGTAATATTCTATATTTATTTCCTGTATAGTTAATTGGTGATTTATATGCCTGTGTCAAACACATTTTTTCTTCCCTATCCTTTCGTTTATTAATTTTCGTCTTCATACTACTTTATACCACAAAAAAATTTTTTTCTCAACAAATCAAAATTAACCAATTTAAAAATTAATTTCTTTTCTCAAACAGTACTCTAAGTCTTTTCATAATTATTAATATAGTTAAAAATGAAATAAGCAAAATGTATGAAATTATGCCAGTAAAAATTGATTTCACCAAATCATTGTTAATTCCAACATAAATAAGCATAAAAAATACTAAAACAATATTAATTAAAACAGTAAAATTTATTGACGAATTAGTTTCTGCTAAAATATCATTAAACTTTTCATCTTCATTTTTCCTATTAATGTTCATAATAGCTCCCTGAAAAGCTAATAGTGCAGATATAACAACAGATATAACTACTAGTATTGCCTCTATTAAAGAACTGTTAAAACTCTGCTTCAACGCTATTCCAGTGGCAACAAAAGCTGGTAACACATAAATGACAATTATATGCTTATTAGCACCATTAAAAATTTTAAAATGATCCACAACAATTTTAGAAATATTCAAAAAATTATTATTTTTCCTTACAGCATATAAAATCATTATCACAATGCTTACAATGATTAAACCATTGGCAATATATACCTTCATAATAGATCTTTTTCCTTTCTCTTTTTGCATTTATATTCAGAAAGCAATTACATTTTAATCATGACTCGTCTGTTTTTGATTATATACCATTCTTTCCAAATACTCCTCTGCCATCTCTGTAAAATACTTTTTCATTTTCTCATCTTCAATGTCTCCATTACTATTTCTTACAGAATCAGGTATTCCTTCGATTATACTTAGATTTTCTAAATTATTAATATTTATGGTCCTTTGCTTTCCATTAGCAGATGTAATCAATTTTACTACATTGTATTTTTGATTTTCGAATTCATATACCATATCATTACTATTCATATAGGCTGATATTCTCTCTTTCCAGCCATTCATATTAACAAAATTAGTTAATGTTCTTTCCTCTTTTCCATAACCTATTTGGTCCGTGTCTGACTTGTCATTTGACACTATATTTCTCGTATATACTATCTTCTTTAATTCTTCATACTTTAACAATTTATCTACATATATTTCTGGACATATACTTCCTACAACAGTCATTAATTTTAACTTTTCTTCTATAAATGCTTTAATATAATCTGTAGTTATAGTTTTTATACCAAACTGTCCAATATTTTGAAACATTATTATACCTTTATACACATTATCTCCTTTAGGAATAGCTATGTATACCTTAAACTTAATGGTTTCTGCATATTCCCTCTTTCTAGTATATACCACGCCTTTAGTTTCTGGATTTATAATATCAGCTTGAATCCCGTCTCCGCCTGAGTTTACTTCCAAATATATATAACGCAATTTTTTTGTTTCTTCAATTTTTATATCTTTTGTATCTATTTTAAACATTTTTTGTTCATAACGATTTATAACAAAATTATTATATTCTTTACAAAAATCAAGCATAATATCAAAAAAATCGCTATAATTCTTCTCTTTTCCTTTTATTGTTTTATTCAAGTTAACTATTTCTATGTTATTTCTTTTGTTTAAATTTTTAGTTCTTAACCAAATACTACATGCCGTGAAACTCAGATTATTCATAATTACACCCTCTTTATTAAATATAACTTTCCTTATATTGACCATCATGCTATTTTAATCTACACATTTTTCATTTCATTATATATTTAATTTCTCACATATTTAACATAATGTCAAGAAAATTTATCTGTTATTGCGTAATTTGTCGAAATATCTGAATTTTATGCTAAAAATCCCACTTTGTTACATTTTCGTTACATTTTTTTTGCATTTTTATTTCTTTTTTGTTACATCTTTCAAAATTCTTCCATTTTAAACACTTTCATTATATAATCTACTAGATTTATAAGGAACTTGATTTCCTTATGGGATGTTTAATTAAGGGTGATAAAATGGAAAATAAAACTTATGACTTGACAAGTCCACAAAAATCAATTCTATTTACTGAGCAATTCTATAGAGGCTCTTCAATAAATAACATTTGCGGAACCGCAATAATAAATTGCAAATTAGATTTTGATATATTAAAACAAGCTTTTGATATTTTTATAAAAAATAATGATAGTTTTCAATTAAAATTAACTTTAGAAAATAATGAAATGAAACAATTTAAATCTGAATTTAAACCTTTAGATTTAGAAGTTGTCGACTTAAAATCTAAAGAAGACCTTGCAAATTTAGAAAAATCATTATACTCTCGTCCTTTTGATATATACAGTAATGAAAATTTATTCATGATAAAATTATTTAGATTTCAAGATAATACTGGTGGATTTATATTCAATGTACACCATTTAATTGGCGACTCTTGGTCTTTAGGTATATCTGCTCGTGAAGTTGTACATACTTATTCTTGCTTAATAAACAATATGCCTATTACACAAAATGAAGACTTTTCATATATAAACTACATATATTCTGAAAAAGAATATATAAACAGTAATAAATTCCAAAAAGATAAGCAATATTGGGATAATATATTTGAAACTGTTCCAGAACCAGCTTCTATTCCTTCAACTATGCAGAATGATACTCATGAGTTTTCATGTGCTGGAAAAAGGAATAGTTTCACACTTTCAAAAGATATAATGGAAAAAATAAACATTTATTGTAAATCAAACAACATATCAGTATTCAACTTTTTAATGGCTGTATACTCTTTATATATTGGAAGAGTATCTAATTCTAATGACTTTGTAATTGGTACACCAATTCTAAACAGAACCAATTTTAAAGAAAAAAATACTACTGGTATGTTTATAAATGTTGCACCACTCAGAATTAACATAGACAATTCTTTAACATTTAAAACTTTTGTGGCAAATATTGCAGATTCTTCTATGTCAATGTTAAGGCACCAAAAATATTCATATCAATATATTTTGGAAGACTTAAGAAAAAGGGATATTACTTTGCCTAATTTATACAATATAGTCCTTTCATATCAAATTACTACAGCTGTTACAGAAGATTTGCCATACACCACAACTTGGAATTTTAATGGTAACTGTTCAGACGATTTGGATATACATATATACGACATTAATGACTGTGGTAATCTTGTAGTTTCATATGATTACAAAATTTCTAAATATAACGAAACAGATATTGCAAACATTCATGAACGCACAATGAGCATGATTAACCAGATTCTAAATACTAATGATATTGCATTAAAGAATATTGATATTGTTACGGAAAAAGAAAAAAATGAACTTCTATATGATTTTAATAATACAGCTTTGCAGTATGACGAAACAATACCTATAATAAGCTTTTTTGAAAATCAAGTTAAGAAAACGCCAAATGCAACTGCTTTAACTTTTGAAGGCAAAGCAATGTCTTATGCTATGCTAAATGAAAAAGCAAATAGCCTAGCCTATGAACTAAGAAAAAACGGTATTACTAATAACTCTATTGTTGGAATTATGCTTAATCGTTCTTTTGAAATGATAATAGCTATCCTAGCAGTATTAAAGTCTGGTGGTGCATATATTCCAATAGACCCTGAATATCCTGCTGAAAGAATAAATTATATGCTTGAAGATAGTAAAACTGCCGTAGTTATAACTTCAAAAAATATAAATAATAATATAAATTGTAATAAAATTATCTATGCAGATTTAGATAGTTCTATTTATGCTGAAAACAAACAAAATATATCTAACATATCTAAACCTTCAGATTTGTCATACATCATTTATACTTCTGGTTCAACAGGAAAACCTAAAGGTGTTATGCTTACACAAAAGGGGCTTTCTAACTTTTATCATGCAATGTTAGATAAAATAGAATATTTACCAGATGGAGAACAATACTCTATTGTTTCAATAACCACTGTATCTTTCGATATATTTGGTTTTGAAACCATTACCTCTTTAACAAGAGGCTTAAATGTGTACATTACAAATTATTTTGAACAAAAAATGACAAACAAATTAGAAGATTTAATTGCAAAAAATAAAATAGATATTATACAAACTACTCCATCTGTTATGAGATTTCATTTAGATAACTTAACAAATAAATCTAGTTTTTCTGGATTAAAATATGTTATGTTAGCTGGTGAGCAATTATCAAAAAGCCTAGTAACTCGCATTAAGGAAATTGCTCCAGATTGCGTTGTATATAATGGATATGGTCCTTCTGAAACAACAATATTTTCTTCTATTCAAAATGTTACAAATCTAGAAGAAATAAATATTGGTAAACCTATTGCAAATACTCAAATATATATTTTAGATAGCAATATGAATCTACTTCCAAAATATCATGTTGGTGAAATATATATTTCTGGAGATGGTGTTGGAAAAGGATATTTATATAAGCCAGAACTAACTAAAAATGGTTTCTTGCCTAATCCATTTAACTCTAATTCTTTGTTATATAGAACTGGAGATTTAGGCTTATGGTTAGATAATGGTTGTATTGAATGCAAAGGTAGAGTTGACCATCAAATAAAGTTACATGGTTTGCGTATTGAACTTGGTGAAATTGAAAACAAAATCAATTCTTTTGCTAAAAATAACAGTTTAAAATCGGCTGTTATTATTAAGCATGAAAATGATAAACAATACATATGTGCATTTATAGAAAGTAATGAAAAAATAGATATAACTAATTTAAAATCATATCTATTAAAATTATTACCAAACTATATGATGCCAACATACTTTACCCAAATAGAAAAATTGCCTCAAACTCCTAATGGAAAAACTGACAGAAAGGCACTTGAAAAATACAATGTTTCTGCTAGTGAAAAAAGTATTATAAAACCACAGAGTCCAACTGAAAAAACATTATTCCGTTTAATACAAAATATTGTTGAAAACGATAATTTTAGCATGAGTGACGATTTATTTGCTCTTGGTATGGATTCGTTAAATATTATTAATTTATCTTCTCGAATTATGAGAGAATTTAATGTAGAAATTTCTATTAAGCAAATGTACAATTTGACATCTTTAACAGAACTTGCAACCTTAATTGATAACTCAAATACCACATCTGTTACAAAGATTCAAAAGGCACAAAAAAAGGATTTCTATAATATTTCTGCTGCACAAAAAAGGGTTTATTTTGCTTGTAAAATGAATACAAAATCTGTTTTATATAATATGCCTGGATATATAAAATTACCTAATAATGCAGATATAGAAAAATTATCTATGTGCGTAGATAAGCTAATTTCTAGACATGAAGCTTTGCGTACCTCATTTATTGAAAAGGATAATGATGTTTTTCAAATTGTCTCAAAGGATGTAAAAATAAATATAGAACATGTATATGGAAAATCTTCTGAATTAAATACTTTATTACAATCTTTTGTTAAACCTTTTGATTTGCAAAATGCTCCATTATTCAGAATTGAATTCTTGCACATTGATACAGATATATATTTTCTTTTTGACATTCACCATATTATTTGTGATGGACTATCTTTAAATATATTTATAAAGGAACTTTGCTCATTATATAATGGTGATATTTTACCTGATAATAATATATCTTACATTGATTATACAGAGTGGGAAAATTCTGCTTTGAAAAATGGAAAGTTTAAAAATTATGAAGAGTTCTGGTTAAATGAATTATCAGATTTACCTGCATTAAATATGCCTTTAGACTACCCAAGACCATCAAAACAGTCTTATAAAGGTGAAAAAACATCTTTTAAAATTAATAATCTAATATTCGAACAAATACAAGAATTCTGCATGAAAAATAATATTACTCCATATATGTTTTTGTTAGGTTGCTACAATGTACTACTTTCAAGATATTGTATGCAAAATGAAATCATTGTAGGATCTCCTATAGCAAATAGAAACATTGATAATGTAACTACTATATTAGGAATGTTCGTAAACAATATTGTATTAAAATCAACACTTGACGATAATTTGGATATATTAACATATTTAAATAGCATAAAAGATACTGTTATAAATAGCACTGAAAATGGTAGCTATCCATTTAACGAACTAGTAAATAAGTTGAATATAAAAAGAGATATAAGTAGAAATCCTATTTTTGATACAATGTTTATATATCAAAATGATGGTATTGCAAATTTGCACTTAAATAATAACTATATTAATATCAATTTAATTAATACTCATACTTCTAAGTTTGACATTTCTTTTGAAATTATACCAACTGATACTGGTGCAGATGTTAATATTGAATATTGTACTGATTTATTTAAAGCTACAACTATAGACAGCTTTTATAATTCATTTATAGAAATTATAACTGATATTTTACAAAATCCTACTAAAAAAATAGGTGATGTTAATATTATAACTTCTAAACAAAAAGCTCAGATTTTAGATGAATTCAATAATAATAAAACTGCTTATCCTTCAGATAAAACTATTGCAACTTTATTTGAGGAACAAGTATTGAAGACTCCAAATAAAACAGCAGTAGTTTTCGAAGAAACAAAATTAACATATGACGAATTAAATAAAAAGGCTAATCAATTAGCACATTATTTAAAAACTCTTGGAGTATCTCGTGAAGATGTTGTTTGTATATTATTAGATAAATCAATTGAAATGATTATTGCTATACTTGCAATTCTAAAATCCGGAGCAGCATATTTGCCTATAGATGTATATTATCCAAAAGATAGAATCGACTATATTATTAGAGATTCTAAAGCAAAAATACTACTTACAGATTTAAATTTTGTAGATAAATCTAATTCTACAATCAATTCAATTTGTATTGAATTATCTAATACAAATATATATGACAATACTTCTATAGATAATCTAGAAAATATAAATAGTCCTTCAGATTTAGCATATATAATGTATACATCTGGTTCAACTGGAAATCCAAAAGGCACTATGATAGAGCAAAAAAGTGTTATTCGTTTAGTAAAAAACACTAATTATATAGCTTTTGGTGAAAATGAGCACATATTGCAAACTGGCTCTATAGTTTTTGATGCTTGTACTTTTGAAATTTGGGCAGCATTATTAAATGGATTTGAACTATTTATAATAAAGAAAGACGACTTATTGGATGCTAATAAATTACAAGATTATTTACTAAAAAATAAAATAACTATTTTGTGGCTTACTGCCCCATTATTTAACCAGTTATCAGAAGAAAATCCTCATATGTTTAACCATGTAAAATATTTGCTTACAGGTGGAGATGTTCTTTCTCCAAAACATATTAATATGGTAAAATCGGCAAATCCTAATTTAACTATTATAAATGGATATGGACCAACTGAGAATACAACCTTTTCATGCTGCTTTACTATAGATAAAGAGTATAACACCAGTATTCCAATAGGATACCCTATAGCAAACTCAACTTGCTATATTGTATCTTCTTCTGGCAAATTACTTCCTACTGGCTTTGCAGGAGAACTATGGGTTGGTGGCGATGGTGTTGCAAGAGGTTACTTAAATAATGAAAAACTTACGAATGAAAAATTCATAGACAATCCATTTGAGTCTGGAAAAATATATAAAACTGGAGATTTAGCTCGATTTAATCCAGATGGTACTGTTGAGTTTTTAGGACGAATTGATACACAAGTAAAAATTAGAGGTTTTAGAGTTGAACTTAATGAAATAAATTCAAGAATAGCACAATATCCTGATATCAAAGAATGTACTACTGTTGTACATAATATAAATAATGAAAAAACTATTTGTGCTTATTATGTATCTGATAAAAATATTGATGTTAACGACTTAAAAACTTATTTAAAAAATACTTTACCAATATATATGATTCCTACATATTTTATGAAATTAGATAAGTTACCTCTTACTATAAATGGTAAGATTGATAAAAAATTATTACCTACAGATTTTAAAAACATCAAACGCAGTAGTAATATTGAGAAACCTACAAATGAAATTGAAACCATTCTTTTAGATATCTTTAAGAAGATACTAAACTTTGAGGATATTGGAATTACAGATAACTTTTTCGATTTAGGTGGCGATTCTCTTGGTGCTATGAAAATTCAAATTGAAGCACTAAGTAAAAACCTAAATATAAATTATGCCGATATATTCAAACATGCTACTGTAAAGGAACTTGCACAATGTGTTAATAAAGAGCATGTTGCATCTTCTTCTGAATCTATAGATTATTCTAAATATGATAAATTACTGAGTAAAAATGTTTGGTCAGAAGATTTAAAATTAGATTATACACCTATGGGAGATGTATTACTTACTGGATTTACTGGCTTCTTAGGTGCACATGTATTAGATAGTTTTATAAAAAATGAAAAAGGAAATATTTACTGCTTAATAAGAAGTAAAAACAATATGACTAGCATGGAAAGATTAAAAAATGTATTACACTTCTACTTTGAAGATAGATATGACAAATATATTGGAAATAGAATTAGACTTGTTGAAGGAGATATTACTTTTTCTAACTTAGGTTTAACACCAGAAGATTATAAAAAATTAGGAAATAGCATAAAAACAGTAATTCATTCAGCTGCTATAGTAAAACATTTTGGTATTTTTAAAGAGTTTGAAGCTGTTAATATTAACGGTACAAATGAAATTATTAAGTTTTGTAAAAACTTTAATTTAAGACTTATGCACATATCTACAATAAGCGTTTCAGGTAATGCCTTGGCAGAGCAGTCTTTTGTGGAACACACTTTTAAAGAAGATAGGGATTTTAATGAAACAAACTTCTATATAGGTCAGAACATAGAAAATCTATATATAAAGAGTAAGTTCGAAGCAGAAAGACTAGTTTTAGATGCTATTTCTGAAGGGCTAGAAGCATACATCTTCAGAATGGGTAACCTAACAAGCAGATTTTCAGAAGGAAAATTCCAGCAAAATCACTTTGAAAATGCATTTGTAAATAGATTCAAATCTATATTGCAAATTGGTTATGCACCAGATTACTTGTTAACTACCTATACTGAATTTACACCTATAGATTATTGCGGTGATGCAATAATAGCACTTGCCAGTCATTATAATAAAGATTTAACAGTTTTCCATTTACTAAATGAAAAACATGTTACATTAGATAAGCTTTTTGAAATTTTACAAAATCTTGGAATAGATTTAAAAATAGTATCTTCTGAGGAGTTTATAAACATCATTGACAATTTATTGCAAGATGAAACCAAAAAATCTTATCTAGAAGGAATTATAAACGATTTAAATAAAGATAAAAAATTAGTATATGAATCTAATATAAAAATTAAATCTGATTTTTCAAAATTAGTGCTAGAAAAAATTGGATTTGAATGGCCATATATAGATGTAAGATATATTCGTAATTATTTAAAATATTTAGCAGATATAGGCTACTTTAATATAAAACTTAATTAAGGAGGTTTATTTATGAATGTTTATGCAATATTACTATCAATCTCTCTGTTTATGATTACTTTATTTTTAATATTTACACTTAGAAGAAAACCAAAAAATCAGTTGCAACAAATTTTTAGCGTTAACATTATTCTGATTTTTGAACTATGCTTTTTTGTATTAATGCAGATTTTGTTTAGTGATCGTTGGGGAATACCACCAATTTATTTTGATTATTTTTCTTATATTTGTGCGTGTTACTTTCCTTTATCACTACTTTTTACAAGTTTAATTTTTGTTAATACAAAAATTACATTTAAAAAAAGATATTTGCTATTATTTATTGTGCCAACTATATCTTTACTAGTACTTTGGACAAATGATATACATCATTTGTTCTATAAAGTATATTCTATAAACTTAAATGAAACTGTATTTGGGCCATATTTTTACATATACTCTGCCTACACATACTTTTTCATTGTAGTGGCCATAGCATATCTATTATACTATAGTATTAAAAATTCAGGCTTCTTTTCAAGGCAATCTATACTTATATCAATAGGAACTATTATCCCTGTAATTATTAATGCTTTAGCAACTTATGGAGTTATAGCATCAACTATTTATATAACGCCTATTACTTTTGTTATAGCTATATTCTTCTATTACTTTGCAGTATTCAAATTTCAATTTCTAGGTGTAGCACCTATAGCCTTACAGAAAGTAGTAGACAGAATTTCTGATAGCTATATCATACTAAATGAAGAGAACACTATTATAGATTTTAATCAAACTTTCTTATCTGTATTTAAGTTAAAACCAACAGATATAAGAAACACAAATATAGAAGAACTTTTAACAGATGTGGGCGAAAATCCTTCAACTATAAAGTCATTATTATTATGCCTTGATCAAGTAAAAAGTTCTGGAAAAAGCTTTCATTTTGAAAAACATTTTCCAAGTGTTAATAAATATTTCAATGTAGAAATAAATGATATAACTTCTAAGAAAAACTTTCTAGGTACACTTATACTACTTAAAGATATAACACAACACGTTTCGGATATGAATACCATTAAGTCTAATCAAGATTTACTTATGGAAAAAGAGCGTCTTGCTTCCTTAGGACAATTAATTGGAGGTATCGCACATAACTTAAAAACTCCTATTATGTCTATTGCAGGTGCTGCGGAAGGTTTATCTGATTTGGTAAGAGAATATAATGCATCAATAGATAATCCTGTTGTTACTTCACAAGACCATCACGATATAGCTCGTGATATGCAAGAATGGATTGAAAAAATCAAAACACATTCTTCATATATGTCTGATGTTATTACAGCAGTTAAAGGACAAGTTTCAACTTTATCTGAACAAGAAATAAATTCATTTACGCTTGAAGAATTAGTAAAACGCGTTAATATATTAATGAAACACGAATTGAAAAATGCATTAATTGATTTAAATGTACATATGGATACAGATCCATCTTTACAATTAAAAGGAAATGTTAATAGTTTAGTTCAAGTAATAAATAACCTAATATCTAATGCAATTCAAGCATATAATGGTGAAACAAATAAATCTATTGACATGTTTATACATATGGAAAATAATAAAGTAAAAATATCAATTCAAGATTACGGTATTGGTATGAAAAAAGAAGTTCAAAATAAATTATTCAAAGAAATGGTTACTACAAAGGGAAAAAACGGAACTGGACTTGGATTATTTATGTCATACTCTACAATTAGAGCACACTTTAATGGTACTATGAACTTTGTATCTGAACTTGGAAAAGGTTCTACATTTAACATATTATTACCTATATAATTAGTAAAGTTCACTATAATTATTTTATTACTGCACAGAATAATAGTTGATTTTTGTCAAACTTACTAATATAATGTTAATAAACATAAAATGAAGTCGTAAATAAAAAGGAGGATGTACAATATGAGAATTGGAAATAATAATATTGTTTCTAATGGATATAAGGTAATCGTAGTAGATGACGAACCTGGAATTATAGATTCACTTTCTATATTCTTAAGGCGTTCTGGCTATGAATTTACTGGAGTTACCAATCCTTTGGAAGCAATCGAAAGAGTTAAAAATGAACACTTTGACCTTATGATTCTGGATTTTATTATGACACCAATACATGGAGATCAAGTAGTTGAAGAGATTCGTAAATTTAACAAAGAATTATACATTCTATTACTAACAGGTCATAAAGATTTAGCACCGCCTTTAGAAACTATTAAAAGATTAGATATTCAAGGATATTGTGAAAAAAGTGATAAATTTGATCAATTATTATTATTAATTGAATCTGGAATAAAAGCAATTTCTCAAATGAATTTAATAAAACAAATTAATGAGGAATTAAAAGATACATATGAACGATTAGAGAAATCTTACATGGAAAGTATACAAACTTTAAGATATACTGTAGAAGCTAAAGATGTATATACACGCGGTCACTCAGATAGAGTTTCTGAATATGCTGTGTTAATAGGACAAAAACTTGGATTATCTGAAGAAGACTTGAAAAATCTTCGAATTGGTGGACTATTCCATGATATTGGAAAAATTGGTGTTCCTGATAGCATTTTATTAAAGCCCGGAAAACTAACAGATAACGAATATTCCGAAATAAAAAATCATCCTACAATAGGAGCACATATTCTTTCTTCTGCAAGTATATTTGAACCACTTTTACCTATTGTAAAACACCATCATGAAAGATATGATGGAAATGGTTATCCTTCAAAATTAGCAGGAGAAAATATACCATATTTAGCACGAATTACTGCTGTTGCAGATACGTTTGATGCTATGACTTCAAAAAGAGTTTATCGTAATGAACTTGATTTAGACTTTGTAAAAACTGAAATGGAGCGTTGCAAAGGTACTCAGTTTGATCCACAAATTACAGATGCATTTTTAGATATCTTAAATAATAATTATGATAAGATACAAGAAATACGCGAAAAATATGTCTAATAATACAAATATAAATTTCGAAATCCCAGCAATTATTAAACTATATTTTAATAATTGCTGGGATATTCGATTATATTCCTTTCATACTCAATTTCACTTTTTGTCTTTCTAAATCTATCTCTATTACCTTAACTTTTACAATATCGCCTACTGATACAACGCTTGATGGATTCTTTACATACCCATCACTTAACTGTGAAATATGAACTAGTCCATCATGTTTTATACCAATATCAACAAATGCACCAAAATCTATAACATTTCTGACTGTTCCAGTTAGTACCATTCCCTCCTTCAAGTCCTCTATTTTCAAAACATCATTCCTTAAAATTGGCTTTGGCATATCCTCTCTAGGATCTCTACCCGGCTTTTGTAACTCCCCTATAATATCTTGTAAAGTCATTTCTCCAATTTGTAATTCATTTGCCATTTCCAATACATTAACACCGCTTAAACTTGTCTTAATTCGTGATAATTTTTCTTTATCCTTTATATCTGCTACTTCATAACCAATTTTATTTAATAACTTTTCTGCCACCTCATAGCTTTCTGGGTGAACCGCTGTTGTTTCCAAAGGATTCTTGCCATCATAAATTCGTATAAATCCGGCACACTGTTCAAATGCTACTTTTCCTAATTTAGGAACTTTTAATAATTCCTTTCTCTCCTTTAATTTACCATTTTCGTCTCTATACTTCACTATATTCTTGCTAATAGTTTTATTTAAACCAGCCACATATGATAATAATGAAGGTGTTGCAGTATTAACATCCACACCAACTTTATTTACTGCATCTTCTACTACACCTGTCAAACTTTCTTCTAACCTTTTTTGATTTACATCATGCTGATATTGCCCAACTCCTATTGCTTTTGGTTCAATTTTTACTAATTCTGCTAAAGGATCTTGCAATCTTCTTGCAATCGAAATTGCCCCCCTTAATGAAACATTAATATCCGGATACTCTTCTGTTGCTAACTTAGATGCTGAATATACTGAAGCCCCTGCTTCACTTACAATAGCATAATGAACATCCATATTTAATAGCTCTTTAGCAGTTTTTATAAGGTCTACCACAAATATTTCAGACTCTCTTGATGCAGTTCCATTTCCAATTGCTATCATATTAATATCATGCTTTTTTATTAATTCTAACAATTCCTTTTTTGCACCTACAACATCATTTTGTGGTTCTGTAGGATATACTGTTGTAGTAGCTAATAATTTGCCTGTTTCATCAATTACTGCTATTTTACAACCTGTTCTATAGGCAGGATCAAACCCCATAACTGTTAATCCCTTTAATGGTGCGCCCAATAGCAACTGTTTTGCATTTTTTCCAAAAACCTTAATAGCTTGTTCCTCTGCCTTTTCAGTTAAATCTGAACGAATTTCTCTATCAATAGAAGGTTCAATCAATCTCTCCCAACTGTCTTGAATTGTGGCTTCTAGAAGATTGGTAAACTGTGTTTCCTCTTTCTTTAGCTTGTCCCTTTTTATAACATACAATATTTTTTCTTTTGGCTTCTCTATTTTAACTTTCAAAAACTCTTCTTTTTCTCCCCTATTAATTGCCAAAATTCTATGACTAGGAATTCTATTTACATTTTCAGTAAAATCATAATACATCTCATAACTTGACTTCTCGTCTGGTTTTGCAGCCTTGGTCACTATAACCGCTTCTCTATAGCAAATCCTCTTTATCTGCTTTCTATATTTTGCTTCATCTGAAATATTCTCTGCAATAATATCTAAAGCCCCCTGTATCGCTTCTTCTACCGAATTTACTCCTTTTTCCTCATTAATATACTGCTTTGCAATTTCCTTAACATCTTGTATTTCTTCTTGTGCCTCAATTATATTTGCCAAAGGCTCTAGACCTTTTTCCTTTGCAATTGTTGCTCTTGTTCTTTTCTTTTGTTTATATGGTCTATAAATATCCTCAACTTCTGCTAATGTAGTTGCACCTTCAATTGCTAACACTAATTCTTCAGTCAATTTTCCTTGAGATTCTATTGACTTTGTAACTTCTTGTTTCCTAGCTTCAAGATTCCTTAAATAATTTAACCTATCTCCTAAATCTCTCAAAACTTCGTCACTTAATCCACCTGTTACTTCTTTTCTATAACGTGCAATAAATGGAATTGTATTTCCTTCATCTATTAATTTAATTGTACTTTCTACTTGTTTGTACTTTATATTTAGCTCATTTGCTATTATTTGTATCATTTTTTCCATAACTTTACTCTCCTTAAATATCATGCATTATTTAACAACCAATTTGTCCTAAATAGTATAACATATTCAATATAAAAATAAAACAGCATATTTTAAAAAATTATCCATGTAATATTGCATTTTAACTATGTAACACATGTTATTACATTTTCCTATACTTTTCGCATTCTTTTAAATGATTTTTGCTGCACACTTTTAAATGCATGATAATATTTTATTAGATTTTTGCCTGATAGTATATTTAATTAACACATTCATACATTGCAAAAATAAAATATAAATGGATGGGAAATAGTATGTATTTAAAAAGATTAAAAGATTTAAGAGAAGATTTTGATAAAAAGCAACATGAAATAGCATCATTTTTGCAAATTACTAGACAGCAGTACAGCCTATATGAAACTGGAAAGCGTGATATCCCTGCCGAATACATTCGTGAATTAGCAAAATTTTATCACACTTCTAGTGATTACATTTTAGAACTCACAAATGAAATTACTCCTTACTATGTTTCTACAAAAAAGAAAATATAATTAAAATTTATATACAAAAATTCCAGCGATTTCTCACTGGAATTCTTGCTTTCTTTTTTCCATTTTAATATTTATTCAATTCCTAAATACTCGTTGTATGTACCTTCTTTATCTATTACTTTATCACTTCTAATATCTATTATTCTGTTTGCAACTGTTTGTGTTAGCTGATGGTCATGTGAAGTAAATAATATATTACCTTTAAACTTCTTCATTCCCTCATTAACAGATGTAATACTTTCCATATCTAAATGATTAGTTGGTTCGTCAAATATTAAAAAGTTAGCTCCAGATAACATCATTTTTGATAATACACATCTTACCTTTTCTCCTCCTGATAACACAGAAACTTTCTTTAGTGCCTCTTCTCCCGAAAATAACATTCTTCCTAAAAAGCCTCTAACATAAGTTTCATCTGGATCTTTTGAATATTGCCTTAACCAATCTACTAGTATCATATCTTTTTCAAATAAATAATTATTATCCTTTGGAAAATAATTAGATGTAATTGTTGTTCCCCAAATTAGCTCTCCTGAATCTGGCTCCATTTCACCTGCAATTATTTGAAACAATACTGTTTTTGCATTCTCATTGTCTGCTAAAAATGCTATTTTGTCCCCTGGCTTTACAGTAAAAGATACATTATCTAATATTTTTTCTCCATCTAATGTTTTTGATATATTATTAACTTGTAATATCTCTTTTCCTGGCTCTCTATCTGGCTTAAAATCAACATATGGGTATTTTCTATTTGATGGTTTTATTTCCTCTAGCTCTATCTTTTCCAATGATTTTTTTCTTGATGTAGCTTGTTTAGATTTCGATGCATTTGCACTAAATCTTGCAATAAATTCTTGTAACTCTTTTATTTTTTCTTCCTTCTTCTTGTTTGCCTCCTTTGCTTGTTTTAAAGCTAATTGGCTAGACTCATACCAGAAATCATAATTTCCTGGATATACTGTAATTTTTCCAAAATCCACATCAGCTATATGAGTACAAACTTTATTTAGAAAATATCTATCATGTGATACAACAATAACTGTATTTTCAAAATTTATTAAAAATTCTTGTAACCAGTTAATTGTTTTTAAATCCAAATCGTTGGTAGGCTCGTCTAATAAAAGTATATCTGGATTACCAAATAAACTTTGAGCTAACAATACTTTTACTTTATCCTTTGCCTCTAACTCCTTCACTAAACGATAATGATTTGTTCCATCAATACCTAGTTCATTTAATAATGATGCTGCATCAGATTCTGCATTCCAACCATCTAATTCAGCAAACCTCTCCTCTAACTTTGCTGCCTTCATTCCATCTTCTTCATTAAAATCTGGTTTTGCATATATGGCATCTTTTTCCTTCATTATTCTATATAGTTCTTGATTACCCATCATAACTGTATCAATTACAGTTTTATCCTCATATGCAAAGTGATCTTGTTTTAATACAGATAACCTCTCACCTTTTTCTATACTTACTTCACCTTTTGATGGCTCTATTTCTCCAGACAATACTTTTAAGAAAGTTGATTTTCCAGCACCATTTGCTCCTATAATTCCATAGCAATTCCCTTTTCCAAACTTAATATTAACATCTTCAAATAGCACTCTTTTTCCAAATCTTACTGTAACTCCATTTGTATTTAACATTTTCCTCTCTCCTTACATTTTGATTTCTATATTATACTGCATTTTTCACAAAATTTCAATAAAAAAACAGAAGAAGTAATAGCTCACTTCTCCTGTTAATAATTATATTTTAAACTTTAGTCATTGCTAAATAATAATTTTATTGCCCATAAGCCAGATATACCCACTAATATATAGATTATTCTAGAAATAACTGATGTTTCTCCAAAAATTGTTTCTACCAAATTGAAATTAAAAATTCCAATTAAACCCCATACAATTGCTCCGATAATAACCAATACTAATGCGATTTTGTCTATTATTTTCATATTTTCACATCCCTTCTAATTTTATTTTATCTCATTTATATAATTTTATTCATTTTTTTTTAATTTTATGTTAAAATAATAATGATAAAATTTTAAAAAAGGGGAATTGAATTTTATGGGATTTTTAGGCAAACCAAAAAATTGGAAACCAAATTATTTCAGAATTACATTCTGTTTACTTCTATTTATAATTTTAATAATTGGAATTTTCGCTATTACAAATAAAAAAACAGAAAATACCGGAAACATATATACTTCTTCAGCAGTATTAGAAACGCCAGAACCTGATATTACGATTAATATGGTTGCTCTTGGAGATATTATGTGTCATAGCACTAATTTTAAAGCAGCCTATAAAAATGGAACTTATGATTTTTCTGGATGTTTTACTGATGTGCAAGATTACATTTCAAATGCAGATTTAGCAATTAGTAATTTAGAAACTACTTTTGCAGGTGAAAATAGAGGTTATAGTGGCTATCCAACATTTAACTCTCCTGCCTCTTTAGGTGAAAATTTATTTAATATTGGACTAGATGTTGTTTCAACTGCAAATAATCATAGCTTGGACAAAGGATATTCCGGATTAACCAGTACTTTGGATGAATTAGATAGAATCGGATTAGATCATATGGGTACATATAGGTCAACAGAAGAACAAAATGAAATTTTAATAAAAGATGTTAAAGGCATAAAATTTGCATTTTTAGCTTTCACTTATGGTACTAACGGCATTCCTGTTCCAAGTGGTAAAGAATATTGTATTAATTTAATTGATAAGGATTTAATAAAAAATCAAATAAATCTTGCAAAAGAACAAAACCCAGATGTTATATGTGTTAATATGCATTGGGGCTTAGAATATAAATTAAAGCAAAATTCAGAGCAGGAAGATTTAGCCAACTTTTTATTTGAAAATGGTGTAGATATTATTCTAGGTAGCCATCCACATGTTTTGGAACCTATGGAAAAGCGCACTATTACTTTAGAAGATGGTAGTACTAAAGATGGTTTTGTTATTTACTCCTTAGGTAATTTCGTATCAGGTCAAAATATTACAAATACCAGAAACTCTATTGTTTTAAATTTACAAATTACTAAACATGGTGCTGATAAAAAAATATCAATAGATAATGTTACATACACTCCTACATATTTGCTAGATCGTGGAAGTGGTTCTGATAATCGTTATCAAGTTTTAGATATACGAAAAAGAATTAGCGATTTTGAAAGTGGTGCAGACAAGTCTATTGGTCAGGCTACATATAATATATTAAAAGCAGAATTAACCAAAATTACCTCCTTAATGGGAGAAGAGATAAAATAACATATTAAAACCCCAGATTTTTTCTGGGGCTTTAATAATATCTTAAATTTTTGTTGCTAACATTCCAAGAATAAATCCTATTACATTTCCCAAACTAGAAAATTTGCCACTATATAATTTATTTGATTCTGGCAGCAATTCTCCAGAAACAATATATAACATAGCTCCTGCAGCAAAGGCTAAACATAAGGCTATAATTTGTTCTGAAATATTCCCAATTATTGCACCAAAAAAGGCTCCTATACCAGTAGTAATACCAGATAACACAACAAAAAATATAACTTTTGAAATTTTCATACCTCCATTTTTCATTGGAACTGCCATAGATATACCTTCTGGCACATCATGCAATGCAATTGCAATAGCTAAAGAATATCCTAATTTCAAAGATGCGCCAAATCCAGATCCAATAGCTAAACCTTCCGGAAAATTATGTAATGCCAGTCCAATGCTTACAATAATACCTGTTTTCAATAGGCTATTATTATTTCTAGAAAATTTACTATTATCATTAAAATGTTTTTGAACTAGCACATCACAAAAAATCATGCAAAATACTCCAAACATGACACCTAAAATAACAAAAGGAATTGTAGCAATTTCTAATGCTTCCGGTACTAAATCAAAACAAACAATTGAAATCATTAATCCGAGATGCTACCTCCAAAATAAAGCTTAAAAACTTATGTGATGTATTTTTAAAGGTAACACCAATAATTCCTCCAATCGTAGTACCAAATGTTCCAAAAAATAGTCCTAGAATAGTTGTTTTTAAAATATCCATTTTTCTAACCCCTTATGAATTTATTAATAGTATTTGATTTTTAGAACTTTACAACAAATTTAAACAATAGTATAATAACTTACGGTGATAAAATTGAAAATAATGTTTATTTGCACTGGAAATATATGCAGAAGTGCTATGGCACATAAATTATTAGAAAAAAAATTAGAAGATAATAATATAAAAGATGTTGAAGTATATTCTTGTGGTACTTTTGCAGAAGATGGCGATACTTCAACATATTCAGCTAAAGAAGTAATGAGAGAATATGGAATTGATATGTCGTCACATAGGGCAACAAATATAAGAAATTCGAACATACAAGATATGGATTTAATTCTGTGTGCTACTAACTCACATAAATATTCTGTATTGCAGATGTATCCCACTTTAAAAGGCAAAGTATTTACTATGAAGGAATATGTAAATACTTCTCCAGAAAATAAAGACTTAGACATCAAAGACCCTTGGGGATGTGATATAGAAATCTATAGATTTTGTATTTCGGAAATTGAAGATGTTATTAATAAATTATTAAAAAAACTATTTACTTTTGAAAAATAATGTAATATAATACAAACAATTATTTGGTATAGGAGAAATAAAAAATGCAAGATATATTAGAAGGATTAAATGATAAGCAATATGAAGCTGTAGTAAATTTTCAGGGTCCTTGCCTTGTTATTGCAGGTGCAGGAAGTGGTAAAACAAAAGTATTAACACATAAAATAGCATACCTTATACAAACACAAAATGTTAAACCATACAACATATTAGCTATTACATTTACAAATAAAGCTGCAAATGAAATGAAAGAAAGAGTTGAAAATATAATAGGAGAAGCATCTCAAGATATGTGGATAGGCACTTTTCATTCAATATGTGTTCGTATTCTAAGGCGTTATATAGATAGAATTGGATTTGATAAATCTTTTGCTATTTTCGATACATCAGATCAAAAAACTTTAATAAAAGACTGCTTAAAAGCTCTAAAAATAGACGATAAAATGTTCAATGACCGTGCAGTGTTATCAGAAATTAGTAATGCAAAAAATGAAATGCTAGAACCTAAAGAATACAGTATAAAATATACAGGCGACTATAGAAAAGAAGTAATTTCTAAAGTATACGAACTATATCAAAAAAGGTTATTTGAAAATAATGCCCTAGATTTTGATGATATTATAAACTTTACAATAAAAGTATTAACATCAAATCCAGATGTTCTTGAATACTATGGAAATAAATTTCAATATGTTCTAGTAGACGAATATCAAGATACTAATAAGGCACAATTCCTTTTGGTTGCTCTTTTAGCTAGACGGTCATGGTAATATTACAGTTGTTGGCGATAATGATCAAGGTATATATAGTTTTAGAGGTGCTGATATAAGTAACATTCTGAATTTTGAAAAAGACTTTCCAGGAACAAAAATTATAAAGCTTGAACAAAACTATCGTTGCACTAAAAATATTTTAAATGTTGCAAATGCTGTAATAAAAAAGAATACTGTGAAATATGATAAAAAATTATGGACTGAAAATGAAGATGGGCTTGTTCCTGAAGTTCGTAGCCTAACAGATGAGTATGATGAAGGGCGATTCATTGCAGAACAAATTGAACATTTAAAACGCGAAGAATATTATAAATATTCAGATTTTGCAATATTATATCGTATGAATACGCAGTCTCGTGCAATAGAAGAAATTCTAATGAGAGAGAACATTCCTTACAAGGTAATTGGTGGTTTAAAATTCTATGAGCGAAAAGAAATTAAAGATATTATTGCATATCTTAGATTAATATATAATTCAAATGATAACCTAAGCTTAAGACGAATTATTAATGAACCTAAACGAGGTATTGGTAAAACTAGTTTAGATAAAATTCAAGAAATTTCAGAACAGCAAGGAATTTCTATGTATGAAATTATAAAACATGCTGAACAATATGGTTTAAATAGGATTTATGCTAATTCAAGAGATTTTATTCAGCAAATAGATGAACTAAAATCAGAACAAGAAAACTTATCTATATCAGACTTAGTAAAACTAACCTTAGAAAAAACAGGCTATACTAAAGCATTAGAACTTGAGAATACTGTAGAAGCAGAAAATAGGATTGAAAACCTTGAAGAATTTTTAACTGTAGTAATAGAATTTGAGGAAGAATCAGCAGAGGCAACATTAGGAGATTTTCTAGAAGGTATTAGCTTGGCTAGTGATGTAGATAACTTAGATGAAGATCAAGATTATGTCACATTAATGACTTTGCATAGTGCAAAAGGTCTAGAGTTTCCGGTAGTATTTTTAGTTGGTATGGAAGAAGGTATTTTTCCTAGCTTTAAATCTATAGGAGAAGAAAAAGAATTAGAAGAGGAACGCAGACTTTGTTATGTAGGTATAACTAGAGCAAAAAATTACTTATACATGACTTGTGCAAAACGCAGAACTATTTATGGTTCTACAAGCTGTAACTCTGTATCTAGATTTTTAAAAGAGATTCCTGATAATCTAATATCTGGTGCAGAAAACTTAGAAAATATATCTCATCAACGCGACAATTTTGAAGATTCTAATTTTGAATGGAAATATAAAAAAGTAGCTAGTGTTAATAATACTTCTACTCCAAACTTTAATTTTAGAACTCCTGAAAGTTTCTTGAACTCGCTTACAAAAAAGCCAGTTAGTGCTTCCTCTGCTTCAAATGCCGATGTAGACTTTAGCAAATATAAAGCTGGAACTAGAATATATCATAAAAAATTCGGAGAAGGAACTATTAACTATGTTGAAGAAGAAGCCAATGACTTAAAAGTAGATATAAACTTTGATAAATTTGGTCATAAAAGGTTAATGGCAAAATTTGCTGGTTTAGAAATTCTATAATAAAATTATAATAATATAAAACAAAAAATATTGTAGTTTAATAGTAACTACAATATTTTTGTTTTAGAATTGCTTTATTTACCAAACTTCTAACTAATGTTTTTTCAACACTAATTAGATGTACCTCTTGAAACTAAAGTTTCATATACATCATCTATATTATTTACTCCTTGCTCGTATGTTTTCTTTATTACTTCTATTTCCTCTGCTTGTGCATGTTCTGTATTAGCTGTTAATATATACATTGCTCCTAAATACATTGAAAAAAATAGCATTGCAATTATCACAAATAATGTTGCAGCTCCCTTTTCCTGTTTTATTTTTTTCATTTGCAACCTCCTATTAATATTATACTACAAATTTATTTTATCATAACATTTAAATATTTACAATAACTTTTAATATATTGACATATATACTTTTAAGTAATATACTAAAGTTACTTTAATAAATATAAAAATAAGATTGGAGGTAACTTATGCAAGACTTAATTGAAATTAGATGGCATGGTAGAGGAGGTCAAGGAGCAAAAACAGCATCTTTACTATTAGCAGATGCCGCTTTTAACACTGGTAAATACATTCAAGGTTTTCCTGAATATGGTCCTGAAAGAATGGGTGCTCCAATTACTGCTTACAACAGAATAAGTAGTAATCCTATTACAATTCATAGTAATATATATGAACCAGACTATGTTGTAGTTGTTGACGACACTTTACTTCAAGCCGTAGATGTAACAGCAGGATTAAAGCCAACAGGAGCTATTGTAATTAACACAACTAAGGATAAAGAAACAATTAGTAAAATGCTAAATGGATATACCGGAAAAATTTATACCATTGATGCAAGAAAAGTCTCAATGGAAACTTTAGGAAAATATTTTCCTAACACACCTATGTTAGCTGCTATAGTTAAAGTAAGCGGTATTATGACTGACGAAGAATTATTAAATGATATGAAAGGTTCATTTAAACATAAATTTGCAAAGAAACCAGAAGTAATCGAAGGAAATATGAAAGCTTTGGAACTAGCTCTAAAGAGTGTTCAATAAAAAGTGTCCAATTGGGGACGGTTCTTTTTTGGACATTTTGTCCAATTAGGGACGCTTCTTTAAAATTGAAGATATGATATAAAATATGAAAGGAGAACATTATGACTAGTGATAAAATAAATAAGGATACTCCTTGGCAGGAATTAACTGAAGGAGGAAATATTTATAGTTCTGGAAATGCAGTTGAATTTAAAACTGGAGATTGGCGTTCAGTAAAGCCTATTTATTTGTCTGAAAAATGTAAACAATGTGGACTTTGTTTTCCAGTTTGTCCAGATGATGCAATTCCAGTAAATAAAGAACAAAAAAGAGAAGATTTTAATTATGATTATTGCAAAGGATGTGGCGTTTGTGCTAAAGTATGTCCTTTTGGAGCAATTGAAATGAAAGAGGAGGGTGTTTAATGAGTATAAGAGAACGATTAAGTGGTAATGAAGCAGCAGCTATTGCTATGAAACAAATTAATCCTGATGTTGTAGCTGCATTTCCTATTACACCATCTACAGAAATTCCCCAATATTTTTCTACTTTTGTTAGCAATGGAGTTGTTGATACGGAATTTGTTGCTGTAGAAAGTGAACATAGTGCAATGAGTGCATGTGTTGGTGCAGAAGCCGCAGGTTCAAGAGCAATGACAGCAACTTCAGCAAATGGTTTGTCTTACATGTGGGAAATGATTTATATAGCTTCTAGTATGAGACTTCCTATCGTTATGTCATTGGTAAACCGTGCTGTGTCTGGTCCTATTAACATACATAATGACCATTCTGATGCCATGGGTGTTAGAGATGCTGGATGGGTTATGCTATTTTCAGAAAATAATCAAGAGGCATACGACAATTTAGTTATGGCTCATAGAATTGCGGAAAATGAGAAGGTTTTGCTTCCTTTAATGGTATGCCAAGATGGATTTATTACTTCTCATTCTATTGAAAATATTGAATTAATTGAAGATGATAAGGTAAAAGAATTTGTTGGTAAATATAATCCAAAGCATTATTTATTAAATGATAAAGAAAAAATTGCTATGGGACCTTTAGATTTACAACCTTATCTATTTGAACATAAAAGACAACAGGCTCAAGCAATGGCAAATGCAAAAGATGTCATTTTAGAAGTTTCAAAAGATTTTGAAAAAATGACTGGAAGAAAATATGGATTATTTGAAGAATATAAATTGGAAGATGCTGAAATTGCAATTGTTTGTATGAATTCGACTGCTGGTACTACTAAATATGTAGTTGATGAATTAAGAAACAAAGGTATTAAGGCTGGTTTGCTAAAAATCCGTGTATTTAGACCATTCCCTGCAAAGGAAATTGCAGAAGCTTTATCTGGTCTAAAGGCAATTGCAGTTCTAGATAAGTCTGATTCTTTAAATGCAGTGGGTGGACCACTATTTACTGATGTTACTTCTGCTATGTATGTAAATAAAGTGATAGTTCCTACTGTAAACTACATTTACGGTATAGGTGGTAGAGATACCAAAGCTGACGATATTGAAAAAGTTTATATGGATTTGCAAAAAATAGCTGAAACAGGAAATGTAGATAATCCTTATAGATATATGGGATTAAGAGGTTAGAAAGGAGTGTGGAAATATGGCATATAATGTAAAAGAAATTATGGCAAACAAGCCTTCTAGACTTACAGCTGGTCATAGAATGTGTGCAGGTTGTGGTGCTCCACCTGTAGCTAGAATGGTTCTTAGAGCTTTAAAAGAAGAAGATAATGCTGTTGTAGCTTGTGCTACAGGATGTATGGAAGTTTCAACTTTTATTTATCCATATACAGCTTGGACAGATTCTTTTATTCATACTGCTTTTGAAAATGCTGCAGCTACTTTATCTGGAGTTGAAGCAGCATATAAATCTTTAAAAAGGCAGGGGAAATTATCTAATGATGGTCATACAAAATTTTTAGCTTTTGGTGGTGACGGTGGTACTTATGATATAGGTATTCAGTCTTTGTCTGGTGCTATGGAAAGAGGACATGATATGGTTTATGTATGTTATGATAATGGTGCATATATGAATACTGGTATTCAGCGTTCTTCTGCTACTCCAAGGTTTGCTGATACAACAACTAGTCCTGCCGGAAGTGTTATACCTGGAAAAATGCAATCGAGAAAAGACTTAGCCAAAGTCATGGTTGCTCATCATTTGCCTTATGTTGCTCAGAGTATCGGCGTTAATAATTTCAAAGACTTGTATGAAAAGTCTGAAAAAGCAATTTACACAGAAGGTCCTGCATTTTTGAATGTACTTGCTCCTTGTCCAAGAGGATGGGGATACCCTACAGATATGTTGATGCAGATTAATAAGTTAGCTGTTGACACTTGCTATTGGCCTTTATATGAAGTAATTGATGGAAAATATACTATAAATTATAAACCAGCCAAAAAATTACCTATTGAGGAATTTTTAAGACCTCAAAAAAGGTTTAAACACATGTTTAAACCTGGTAATGAATGGATGATAGAAGCATTCCAAAAGGAAGTTGACGATAGATGGCAAGAGTTACTTGACTTAGAAGAAATTACTAATAAATAAAAATATTTTATATAAAACGTATGTAAGGCTACTTAAACAAAAATAGCCTTACATTTTTATTTACATATTTTTAAGCTTTATTTAAGCCTCTTCTGGTGCTTCTACAGGGCAAACTCCTGCACATGTTCCACATCCAATACATGCTGATGCATCAATTTGGTATTTTGTATCTCCTTGTGAAATACATCCAACTGGACATTCTGCAGCACATGCTCCACAGCTAATACATTTATCTGTTATGTTATATGCCATATTTATCGCCTCCTTTTACTATATCTTATTATATTTCTTTAGACTGGCTGTCTAATTTTTCCAATTTCTCCAACTCTTGTAGTTCCTTTAATTCGTCCTTATCTGTTACATCTGATAATTCATCCTTGTCTTCTACATTCTTTATTATCTTAATATCCTTTGCATCATACTTTTTATAGAAGAATCCTTCTTTATCCTTAAACTTAACTTTAACTTTCTCCTTCAAAATCTCTATCGAATCAACTACTCCTTCGCCCTCGTCCTCAGTTTTCACAATAGCTCCTACTTTTGGCAACCTAGATAATTTCTCTTCATATGCTTCCTGCTCATATTTCAAGCAGCACATCAATCTACCGCAATTTCCTGATATTTTTGACGGATTCAAAGAAATATTTTGCTCTTTTGCCATCTTAATAGATACAGTTTCAAAATTATCTAAAAACGAACAGCAACATAATTCTCTTCCACATATTCCATTTCCGCCAATTCGCTTTACTTCATCCCTTACTCCAATTTGTCTTAACTCTATTCTTGTTTTAAAAATAGCAGCTAAATCCTTTACTAAATCTCTAAAATCAATCCTTCCATCAGCTGTAAAATAAAATATCATTTTACTATGGTCAAATTTATACTCAACATCTATTAAATTCATTTCAAGTTTATGTTTCTTTATATTCTTCTTGCAAATTGAAAATGCCTCTTCCTCTTTTCTTTTATTCTCCTCATTAATTTTAGCATCTTCCTTAGTTGCTACTCTTATAATAGGTTTCAAGTCCGCTGTTAATTTTTCTTCACCTATGAATTTGTTAGCAACAGATATTTCTGCATATTCTTCACCCATTGCAGTTTCTACAATAACATGATCACCTATATTTAATTTCGCACCTTTAGGATCAAAAAAATATATTTTTCCTGGTTTCTTAAATCTTACACCTATAACTTCTTTCAATATTATTCCTCCCATATTTTATAAAGCAGATTATCAATCGTCATATCATAATTACAATTAAATTTCAAATTATTCTTTGCATTTTCTACTTCCTGCATATATTCAAAATATTTAGCTCCTCTACTCGTCCCTGCATATTGTACAGCCTTTTTATAAAATATAATATTAATATATTCTAAAATATCTCCTATTTTTTCTTTATCATACAGGGCATCTACCTTATTTAGTACATCCAACAGATTCCTACCTTCAATATTAGAAAAAATTTCTTCAACCTGCATAAAAACCTCGTTATCCTTATACAGTTTTAAAGCTTTCTCTATACTGCCCTGTGATATATCTAATAATGTTTCTGTTGTATTTATATTTTGTTTCTCCAAATACTCTTTCAACTTTTGTTTTTCTATAGAATCAAAATTTATCTTCATACATCTAGATTTTATTGTTGGTAATATTAGACTTTCAGATGTTGCAATCAAAATAAGCACTGTATATTCTGGTGGC
Source organism: uncultured Clostridia bacterium (assembly GCA_947632535.1). GTDB lineage: Bacteria > Bacillota > Clostridia > TANB77 > CAG-508 > CANRPR01. The sequence continues at coordinate 34,710 of CANRPR010000002.1, forward strand.
TCCTCAAGAGTTTTTAGTAAGCAATTCTGAGCTTCCTTAGTCATAGTATCCGCTTCTTTTATAATATATATCTTCTTACTTGAAACAATTGGCTTTTCCAATATTTTGCCTTGTAAATTCCTAACCTGCTCTATTTTTATTTTACCTTCCTCAGATTCAATTATCTCTAAATCTGTAAGATTTATATCATTCAATATTAACTTTGCAAACTCTTTTGCAAACAAAGTCTTTCCAACACCTGAAGGACCCAAAAACAAATAACTATGTGTTACTTTATTCGTTTTTATGCTATTTATAAGCATTTTCTTTACTCTATCATTTCCAATTAATTCTTCAAATGCCATCTTTCCTCCACTTCACCTTTAAAATCCCATTAACAAGTATTACATCGAAGAAATACCTTACCTTTATATAGAAGCGTCCCTAATTGGACAAAATGTCCAAAAAAGAACCGTCCCTATTTGGACACTTTGCCAAATAGATTTAATGGCCAAAATCTTATTACTACTTTGCCCTCAATTTTTTCTAATGGAATACATCCAAATCGTCTACAGTCGGTGCTACCTCCTCGATTGTCTCCCATTGCAAATACGCAACCTTCTGGAACAATGATGTCTGAATATGGTCCCGCTTCATTAGTTACTGTACCTTCTGGTAAGTAATCTTCTGGCAATTCCTGATTGTTTATATATACTTTTCCATTTTCTATTTTTACATGCTCACCTGGTAAGCCGATTACTCTTTTTATATAACTTTTTTTACCTATTTCTAAAACATAGTATATGAATTTGTTAAATATTCCTTCTTTTTCTTCATATATTGCTACTGGATTATCAAGATTTGCTATTATTGTGCTTACTCCTGCGCTTGGCTCTTCGAATGTTATAATGTCGCCTCTGCTTGGCATTTGTTTTAGTGTTCTAGATACTCGGTTTAGTATTAATCTTTGGTTTGGCATTAGTGTTGGTTTCATAGAAGTCTGCTGTACAATTGTTGGTGTTCCTACATAATACCTAACTAATAAAGCTAGTACTACTGCTATAATAATGCAATAAATCCATTCTAATATTTCTTTTATGCTATTTTTTTTATTCTCTTCCAATTTTTCCTCCATACATTTGCCTTATTTTTACGCTTTATATTATACTCTAATATTCCGAATTTATCAATAAATTTGGTAAATGTTTTTGTATTAATTCTTCTATATAATCTAGTACATTTTTCTTTTTTATTTCTTCTTCTATTTTTATACTTAATTGAGCAATTGTTTCATTACCAATTTTTACTTGCATTGTTCCTATTTGTGTATCTTTTGCAATTGGTGCTTCTATTACTTGATTAGCATAGATTTGTATTTGTATGTCATTTGCTTTTTCTTTTTCTATTGGTATTTCTTTATATGGCAATGCCTCAATACTTATGTTAGGTGTATTTTTGCATCCTTTTATAATATTTACTTGTTTTAAATATGTATCTTTCCATTTTTCAAACTCTTCTGTTATTTTGCATTGTATATTTATGTAATCAAAATTTGAAAATACATACTCAATTAATTTAACACTATCTTGAGTTCTTATCTTTTTAGTATCAGCACCAAGAACTACACAAATTATTTGATGACCTTCCCTTGTAGTAGATGTTACTATACATCTACCGGCATTGTTAGTAAAACCCGTTTTTACTCCGTCAACTCCATATAAATTCCCTAATAGTTCATTTGTATTTGATATATTAAGTGCTTCTCCATTTATACTAATACTAGTTTGCTTAGTATTAACTATTTTAGCAAACTTTTGATTTTTTAAAGCATAATTTGCCATCTGCGCTAATTCATATGCTGTTGTATAATGATCTTCCTTATCTAGTCCATGCGGTGTTACAAAATGTGTATTCTCTAATTTTAATGCTCTTGCCTTTTCATTCATAAGCTGCACAAACCCTTCTACACTTCCACCAACATGTTCAGCTAATGCAACAGCTGCATCATTGCCGTGATCTTAACATTAATCCATATAATAAGTCATTAACACTAATCTTATCTCCTGCTTTTAAACCTAATCTCGAACCACCTGTTCCACCTGCTAATTTTGACACCTCCACAATATCCTCTAAATTAGCATTTTCTAATATTACTATTGCAGACATAATTTTCGTTGTAGAAGCCATAGCTCGTTTAGTATATCCATTCTTTTCATATATTACAGTATTAGAAGCTCTATCTAATACTAATACTGCTCTCGAATTTATATTAATTTCCTTTACAGATTCTGCCGATACTTGCAATGCTTCCTCTATAACTTGCTTATCGCTGTTCGCCTCACTAGCATAAATTGGATTCACCATTGTAAATAATAAAACTAATATAAATAAAATAGAAATTATTTTTTTCATAATAAAAACTCACCTTTTCAATTATATTTCAAAAAGTGAGTTTTATGTATTTTGCTTATCTATTATTTCTTCCTCTAAACTGCTCATTTACAGTTTCCTCTGCATTATCTATCTTTTCCTCTACTGAATCTCCTTCTGAATTTTCATATACCTTCAAAAATTCTTCTACATCCAAACGACATCTTTGTGCAGCTTCACTAATTAATTCCATATCTTGACTGTCTATTTCATTATTTCTAGGATCATTATCAATATTTTCTATTTGAGTTTCATCCTTTCTCTCCAATTCTGTCTCTGCCCTTTGCACATCGTCTCCAACTTCAGTATTAAACTTTTTAGTTGCAATATCTCGTACATCTCTATCTACATATTTCTCATTTGTAGTTTCCAGACTTACTGGAATAGCTAAATATTGATTATTCAAATCTCTCCTGTAATATAGTACTTCCTCTACGCCCATTTCACCAATTTTTATTCCTATTCCTTCTTCACCTCTAGTTTCATTTTTTTGTGGTGCAATATTTAGCATAGTTGAAACCCTTGTCCTCTCAACTTCACTTCCATCTGCATTGGTTTTTATCATTTCTTGATTAGGATTATTTCCCTTTGACTTTTTCAAACTTTCAAGTTCTACTTCATTACCATCTTTATCTATTCCATACATTTCAAAGTCAATATTATTATTGCTTCTTATTTTCACTTGCTCACATTGTTTTTGACTTATCTCTGGAATTAAATCAGAAATTTTTTTATCTGCAGTTATATATTTATCCATATCAATCTCTATATCGTCTTTTCCTACTTCTTTTTGCTTGTTATCCTGCTTTTCATCTTTTTTACTTTCCTCATTATCCTCGTTTTGCTCTTTCTTATTTTCTTTCGGCTTAGCAACTTGTCTTTTTTTAGATTGACCTATTTCTTTTTCTTCCTCCATCTCTTCTAATTTTTCTAATGAAATTTGCTCTTTTTCATTTTCCTTTAATTCTTGCATTTTCAATAAAAAGGTTTCTGGAGTTATAATCCTTGAATACTTGTCAGATATTTCTATTCTATTTTCTTTATCTAACTTTACTGTTGCAATTAAATCATCGTCTGCATAAAATTCTATGGATAGCTCATTTCCTTCTCTTTTCTGAACTGAATATATATTTTTTGAATCCATCATTTTAGTTGCTGGATCTTTTATTTCAATTCGTCCGTAAAAGAGCATATCTTCTACTTTTATTGAATAATTAGAAGAACTATTACTCTTTTCGATATTTTGCTTCAATTCTCTCATATTCTTTAATAATTCACTTTTGTCCATACTAAATTATTCCTCCCCTGGTTTAATCTCAAATGACATTTCAAAATCTGTTCCTTCACCTAATTGCATTATAAAATTCTGTTCTTGCAACTCTTCAGTTTCCTTATCCTTTATTGTTATTTTATATATATATGTCGTAGCTTGATTAGAAAAACTGCCTGAAACTAATTCACTATCCTCAAAGAAATTATTTTTTACATAAGTTTCAAAACTTTCTTCTGTTTTAAAATAATTTTGTTTAAATCCATCTGCTAATTTACTATATGCATATTTATAATCTTTTTCATTTATTGCTTCAATAAATTTGCTTATATTCATTGCAACTTTGCTTTTTTCGTTTCCACTATTATACTTCTCTAAGAACTCTGGTAAGTCTATTGAATATGTATCTAATATTATATTGTATTTCATAAGTTCTGTTTCGCGAAATATATACTCCTTACCATTTTGGTCTATTACTACATATTGATTATAATTGTCTGCTTCTGTTAACTGATACTTTTTTGCTGTAGCTTTTAATAATTTTGTACCATTGTTTTTTATATATTCTCTAAACAAGTCTATGTCGTTATCAAAACGCGCTTTTCTATATTCCTCGTCTAGACTATCAAAAGCACCTTCAACATCATACCTCAAATTGAATTTCATTCTTTCTAAATATTCTTTAGCAACATCTTCTTGCTTATAACTAACATTATAATTAAATCCATTATAATTATTCTTTGGTATTGTCTTGTCTTGATATATTTTTAAAGCATCTTCTTCATTTAAGTTTAAATTATTCTTCGTTATATAACTCTGTGGAATTATGCAAAAAGTTAATGTATTCAAATCTGTAATTAGAATTGTTGTGTTCTTTTCTTTTTCATAGGTAGAATTATCTATTAATGTAGATTCTACAACATACGCATAAATTTCTGTCTCATTTTCATATGCTACTTTATTTACTGTTTGCATAGATTTATATATGTTATCTATTCTAAGTTGTTTATCTGGTAGTCCAGCTAATTCATAAGCATTATTAGAATTAATACCTAAACTACTTTTTACGAAATCTGGTATTATGCCTATTAATTCTTGCCTATACTCGTCTGCGCCATTTATCGCATTACTATTCTCGCTTTTTAGTAAATAATATAAGTCTAAGGAATACATTTTATATTTATCCATGCAATTTTTAACATAGAAATAATCTTCTAATTTGCTTATTTCTTTCATTTGATTAGCCTGTGTAAAAGCTTCTTCTAATTTAACTTCATTATTTTTCTTAGTACTACTAAGCAAAAATAATATAAGCCCTAAAATGATTATTATAAATAGTATTAAAAATACAATAATAGTCTTTAAATGTTTCATGTATTCCCTCCTATTTTATCTTCCTATTGCAAATACACCTTGCACACCTGCTGTAAATACTTGATTAAATGCATATGGTTTATCTGTTTCATAATAATGTCCTGATTCTAGTACATAATATGAATCTCCGCTTCTACCATTACACATTATAAAATGTCCATCTCCTGTATAAATACCATTTCGTGTTATACTAAATATTAATACCTTGTTAGAATCTAATGCTGCATCAATAGCTGCCTTATCAGTTCTATTTATATGTTCATAAGTTAAATTATATTTTTGGGCTACTTGTTTAGCACAAGTTGCTCCTCCATTTACTGTATTTATGTTAAGTGAATTCAAATATTCTACAATTTCAACTGGTGTAACCTCTGTACCTGTAAGACCTGAAACAGCCATAGCTAAAGCACACGCACCACAACCACCACTCTTAATTGTTCCGTTCGTTTTATAATTATATGGATAATCTGCCCATCTTGAATCGCTTTGATAATATCTTGGGCAAGTTACTCCTGTTGTAGAACCATCGGTGAAGCTTGCACTAGTTTTACCATGATATCTATCATAAAAAGCTTGTGCACTTGCTGTTCTTTCCATATAATTTGGTGCAGCTGGCCTTTCATATTGATCACAGAATATTCTAGTAGCATCTTGAATAGATGTTGCATTTGCCCAATCCTGATATCCTCCTGATAGTTCCTTTAGTACATACTCTATCTGCATATTTTCATCTGCTATGCTGACACCTTTTTGTTGAGCGTAATCATATAATCCAGCTTTTCTAGAACTGAATGTCCATTGTACTAATCCATAACCTATTGAGTCGTTAACAAATTGATCTCTTGTATAGGAACCATTATCTACCATTGCAGTATATTCTTCATCTGATAATCCTAGGCTGGTATTACCTGAATTTTGTAAATTATTACAGTAAAAGTGTGATTCATGGTACATATTTCCCATGGCTCCAGCTACTGCGTACTCTGAATATCCCGCATTTCTTAGAGTTAACCATACTTTTTCTTCACATGAACCTCCAACAACGCTTGGAGAAATGGTTACAAAGAAATCTGTGTTAAATAAGCTTTCGTCTAACTCGGTTACTCCATAATTTTTGCCTGTATATATATACAGCATATACCTCATAATAGTATCATAAGTCTGAGTTGTTTCATCCTGTGCTAATAATTCGAGTAGAAAATTAATATTATTAAGAATGCTTACTGCTGGTGCTTCATTTCTATTTGAATTTGGAATTACATAAGTTACTAGTTTTCCTCCTGAGCTTTCAGATACATATTCTGCTCCTAATTTATACTTTCCAGTTGCATTTCTCCATAAGCCCAAAAACTCTTCATGTTTATATGCCATGTTTTTACTTTCCTGGGTCCATTTATCTGTATCAACTTTTTCTATTAAAGTATTGCTTTTTTCTACATGCCAGCTCTCGTCTCCTTCTGATGGTGTATCATCGTCTAATGGAGTGGTTTGTCCACTTTCACCATATGGATATGTTGTTTCTGTGGTTTTTTTAAATTCATTTTTTAAATCTAAAAGCCATGTGTTTGCTTGTGTTACATTTGCACTTACTGTATCTGTTATTGTTGTTGTAGTTGTTGTAGTTGAATTCTCACTAGAAGTACCGCCACTAGCATATTTTATTTTATATTTATATATATTAGTATCTGTTGTAACTTGAAATGCATCAAATATCATATAGTCTATATATTTATCCTCTGTAAACATGTCACACATTTTAGATATGTATTCTGGATTTCCAGTAATTTGTTGCATAGTTGTTATAAATCTATATGGAACGCAAAATTGTGCAATTAAGTTTTGGTATGGAATTTTAATTTCAGATAATGTGTAGTTTACTACTTCATTATCGCTATTTTTTGTTTCAGTATATGTTGCAACACATAAGTTCCAGTTAGCATCTATTGAATAATGCTTTAATGCATCTTTATTAACATCTGCTATTTCTTTTGTAAATTCTTCATAGCCTCGCCATTCAAGTTCTGTTGCCCCTTCTACTGTTGTAGATGTTCTTTTTATATGCACAATTCCTTGTACATATTTATCTCCCAATTTTTCTACCCCTTCTATATATGGTAGTTGGGTTGAAACAGAAGCTTTGTAGAATTTTATTAAATATTCCATAGCTTGTTCTTTAGTTCCTAAGCCTATTTGTGATATATCTACTCCTAATTCATCTATTTGATCCTCTATCATTTCAGTAATATCAACATCACTTGATAAAATAATTCCATTAGCATCTGATGTAATGTATGCTTTTGTATCTATAATGTTATTTTTATTTTTTCCATTAAACAGTCCCGTAAAAGCATCAACTAGGGAGAAAATAATGATAATAATTATAACTATTATTAATACTGGTATTGCATTTGCTGCTATAAAACTTGCTATTGCTGACAATAATGACATCATTGCATGTGCTGCAGCTTTAGAAGCTTTCTTACCTGCCTCTTTTGCGGCTTCTCCTACTACTTCTTTTGCTTCTTCTCCAATTGCTTGCATACCTTGTTCAACACCTGTTTGTTGATCTGTGGCTAATCCTCCGCCTTGTTCTTCTTGTATGCCTTGCTCTTCATTGTTACCTTGCTCATCCATTACATCACCCCCTTAATTAGTGTGTTTATATTACTTTATACTTCTACTTGTATACTACTAATATTTTTATAATTTTCTTTATCTTGTGAATTACTATATTCTTCATAATCCATAATAATATCTGTAAAATTTATTGTATTATCTTGCAAACTTGGATTATATATTTTGTTAAATTTTATACTAACTTTTTTTGTTGTTCCTGCCTCTATTATCAAATCTTTTTCAGAAAGTTCATATATAATTGCTCTAAATTTACTACCGGTTTTTGTTAGTATATATGCTGTTTCTGTATCTTGTCTAGAATCTAATAATATTTCTTTTTGAGTGTTATTTGTTATTTGTAAATTATATACTTCATAATCTAAGTACATATCTTTACTTAATACTTTTATTGTTACATTATTTATACTACCACTAGCATTTGAGGATTTCCTTCCTATATAGCTATTAATGTTTAGTCTTTCTTCTCCATCTTCCTTAACTACACTTATATATTCCTCTATAGCATTTGACATACTGGCATCTCCTGTTGATAAAATATCTTCTGTTAGCCTTACTTTATAAGTGTATATTATATCATTGTACCAACTTTGTATATCTGCTATTTTTTTCGTATTGAATCTAGTTTCAACAAAGTTTGTTTTAAAAAGTTCAATATTTGGATATGTTGTTTCTTTGCAATCTTGTGTTAGCAAATTATATGCATTCTCTATTTGACCTTCATTGCAATATCTTATGAAGGCATTTATAATGCTAGAGTTTTTTTCTTGCTGACTGCTTGGTACGCTTTCTCCTTTAATAACTGTAGATTGAGGTCTATAAGTATTAAGAATATTCGTTTCATTTCCTTTTATACTTGCTTTTTGTTTTTCTTGTTGTTTTGAAATATCTGATACATTTCTTAAAATAAGTAATAGGAGGATTATTCCTATTACTCCAAATAGTATTTTATATCTATTTTGTGCTAAATACTGTCTTATTCTACTATTTTTTATAATCATATTAATCCCCCCACATTGCATTACTTGTTATCATGAACAATTTTTGCAATAGCCATTTTCTTAGCAGCTTTTCTTTGTTTTTCTTCTGCGCTTCCGCTCATTCTACCAACATAAGATTCTTGAACCTTCTTGTAAGCTTTATCGTCAACCCAAGTTCTAGAATCTGCTCTTGCTTCTGCTTTAGCAGCAGATGCAATTTCTGCTCTTGTAGCTTTTCCGCCAATTTCATCCATTCTAGCCTTAATTTTACCTTCTGCCTTGTATAATTTATCAGCTTGTTTAATATCTTTAATACCATATTTGTGGTATGTAGTAATTGCTTGCATAGCCTCTTTGCGTTCGTCTGCTGACTTATCTTTATAGTATTCTTGTAAGTATTGATGAAGTGCATCGCTACGCTCGAATTCTTTTTCTTCTCTTTCTTTTCTTGCGTTAAGCTCGCTGCCGTATTTTCCTCTTTCAAATGCAGATTTGTAATCTGTAGATAGTCCTGCTTTGTATTCTGCATCTTCGATAGCCTGTCCTGCAACTGCTTTTCCAACTTTTCCAGAACCATAGAAAGCTGCTGCTCCAACTGTTCCTGCAATTTGTGCTGCCTTTCCTATATTTCCATCTGATGTTGCTGCCGCTATTCCATATGCTGCTGCTGCCATTGGTGCTGCTATTGTTGCTCTTAAAGCTGTAGATGCTGCACCTTTTGCTGCTTTATATGCTAGTGGTTTAGCTGCTGACATAGCTCCTCTTAAATTACGTTTAACTCCTTTATATGCTGCCAAACCAGCTTTATCTATTGCACCTGGAATTTCACCAACTTTATTTGCAATTCTATCTCCAATTGGTGTTTGTCTTCTAATAGCTTTTCTTCTTTGTTTTTCAACTTTATCTGCAAATCTTCTTTGCTTATCTTTTGCTATTTCTTCTGCTAAAGTAGCAGACTCTGTATTTCCTTGTGCCCACTGTTTTCTGTAAGCTTGTGCTTGTCTATATTTTGCTAAATCATCTTGTGCTTTTTGATATTTTCTACTGTTTGGATCACTATTATCCAAAATTCCTTGTAAGTATTGTTCATATTCGTCTTGCTCTTCTTCCTCATCTTCTGGTACTTGAGCATTTTGAGCATCTGGGTTATCTTGATAATAATCATCTAATTGTTGCTGTGCAAACTCTTTGTCTTCATCTGAAGCGTTTTCGTCTCCAATTATATCATTTAGATAGTCCGTATATTCTTGTTGTTGATCTAGTGGTATACCATTTTCGTCCGTTTCTTGTTCTTCTTCTGAACCTGCATTTCCACCTACTGAATTTCTTGGTGATGGTAAACCACCCTCTTCTGATGAATCATATGTATTTGTATCTAACTCATCGTCTGAGAATCTTAATGAACCTGCATCCTCTGTTTCGTCAAGATTATCTGGTACTCCTCTTGTATAGTCAGGTGAATCTTTCATTCTTGGTTTATTTGCACCAGGTCCACCTCTTCCAGCTTTACCTCTCTTAAGCATATTTCCTGCCATTGTTCCAATTGCATGTGCACTTGCAGCTCCCAACATTGATGGCATTGTTCCACCATTTGCCTTGTTGAATCCAAGTATAGCTTTTAATAATTTTTCTGCATATCCCATAAGTGGGAATATAATTATGGCTACTAATACATTGTCTTTTGCTATTTGTATTGTTGCTGATGCAAATACTACATATATTAGACAGTGTAATGGTTGTAATAACGCATTATATAAATATTCTTTTAACCACATATTAAAACCTTGTGCTTGTCCATCTCCAACTTTATCTATTGGGTATGTTAATGCTATCAAAGGAGCTATCAAGGTTAGAAATGCCATTACAATCATCCTTTTTAAGTATACCCATGTAAATTTAACAGTATATACTACCATCATTATATATATAACTAAATAAGCTACTTTAGTCATTGTGCTTACATGTTGAATTTGGAATCTAACTAATCCAATCAAATTGGTAGAGAAGGTTGTTTCTCCACCTCCAACATTAACATTAATAGTACTACTACCATTACTTGATAACATACTTGTAATTGTTTCTGATATGCTCATAATAAATGCCATTAAATAGTGTAAAAAGAATAATATACACATTGCAGTAACCCAACTCATTAGCATTTTTTTATACTTTGCCTTATCTGCTGCAATTCCGCTAAGCATCATTCTTATTGTTAAATATACCAAAACAGATAATAATCCTATTATGCTTATCATTCTTATTGCTACATACCATCCAGCAACAACATCTCTTAATGCAACCATTGTGCTTGAGCCAGTTGAGGAAGTGTTAGGGTTTATAAAGTTAGCATTTAAAACTGGTACTTTATTTGCAAATATTTCCTCTGGGCTGTATTCTATAACTGGTATTTTATATGCAGAACTTCCAAAATATGAGCCATCATATAAAGGTCCATCTGCATTTTCGCTCACTAAATCTACCGTCGGCGCACCACTAACAGTTCCATAGTAGCTTCCTGTATCGTCCCTCGAAACCATGAATGAAACGCTATAATCGCCGTCCTATCATAGCTTTTTGTATGCCGTTAAATATAGCATCTGTAATAGTAACAACTAATGATACTACACCATCTACTATGATTCCACCAATTCCACTTATAACATCACCCAATCCGAGCATGAACACTGTGTGTTGGCACTATGAAATTAACTGAAAGCACTATTAATAATACTATTGATATCTTTTGTACTATTTTTTTATTAGTAAAGAACCTCATGCCGTTCTCCTTCCTATGTTATTGTTCTATTAGCTTTTTATTATTATTTACTAATTTATTTAAGTTTGTTTCTATAAATTCAAACTCTTTTGCTGTTGGTGTGATTTGTAAAATTGCTGTATCTTGCCCTACTTTTAGTAGTCCTTCTCCTCTTTGGCAAGTTACTAGGAAATTTGCCTCACCTTCTGATAATTTAAATACTTCTCTTAAGTATTCTATTTCAGATTTATCCTGTGCTAAAAATAATTTTGTATCTGAAGATGTTAATACTGCTTGTGCTTCTTGCTTTTCATAGAAATCTTGGAATCTCTGTGAAATGATTGCTAAAGATACATTTCTTTTTCTTGCACGTCTAGCCATTGTATTCAAGAAGTCTACAGCTTCTGGATATGGCAATAACATCCATGCCTCGTCCACAAGCACCCTCTTCTTACTTGCTTTTGTTCTATCTTCACTATTTTTCTTTACATATTTTTCCCAAATCCATGATAATAGAATTTGTTGTGCAAGTGGTCTTGCAAATCTTTCCTCTAATCCCGAAATGTCTAAGTTAATAAATGTTGCTCCATCTAATAACTCAAAGGTAGATTGTCCATCAAAATATGCCATTTGTCCATCATATTCTCTGATATATTGTTTCATAACTTTTAGTAGATAGCTGTAATGGTATTGATAATCTGGATTTTTATTTTCTTTTGCTTTTTTCTGTATTCTTTTATACCAGCTTCCTACTGTAGGCATTAATTTTTTCTGTCTTGCTAACATATTTTGTCCTTCTGGACCACCTGCTGCTGTTTCATATAAACTAGCTGGATCTCCTGTTATTTTAGCGCTTGCATATTCTTCTGCTACGGATTCAGCTATAATTTGCTTTGTTAATTCGTTTACTTCTTCACTTCTTGTGCTACCTCTTGCCATAGTTAATAATGCTTGTGTTACATCCTCTACTTTATTTTCTACATTAATAACTACTCTTTCTTTTCCTGTAATTTCGTCTTTTATTATTTCTGGTTCTATGTCAAATAAATTAATTATTGTTTTTGAATTTGGACTGATTACAATGTTAATTCCTCCAAGTGCTTCTGCCACTATTGCATACTCACCTTCTGCATCTAGTGCTAAACTTTCAATATTCATTAATACTGAAGAGCGAGATATTAATGTTTTCATTGTTACAGATTTACCAGCTCCTGATTTTGCAAATATAACCATGTTATAATTTGTTAATGATTGATGGAAATTATCAAACAAAATTGGTACTCCAGTTTGTTTGTTAAATCCTAATGGTACACCTGTTGCATGTCCTACTTCTGAAGTGGTAAATGGGAATACTGTTCCCATTGAACGCCTATCGAATGTATGTGTTTTCTTGATTTTATTGTTCATTAAAGGCAAATTTGAAGTAAATGCTTCTTCTTGTAATGCCCATGCACTTTTTATGCCTACTAAAGATTTTGACATTTCTGTTGATAGCAATTTTGAGTATTTATCCAAGTCTTCTAAACTATATGTAAATAGTGTTGAAATGATGGATGCTTCATATAATTTGTTAAATCCTGCTGCTATTTCGTCTCTTAATTGCTCTGCTTCTAATCTTTTTTGACCTACTGTACTTTGTCTGTTTATATTACCTCTATCTGCTGCTACAATTCTTTCTGTTTCTAGTTCATTTATAATTTTATTTAACTCTCTTTGTGACTTTTCCTCTGGTATTGGTTCTATGTATATAGATGTGTTAATATCCCCAAACATATATAAGTCCCTAAATAGTTCTGGGAATATTGCCATTCTAGGTAATGCTGATACGAAAAAACTTCTTGCATATCTTTTTGTGTTAGATATAATTTCTAAGTGATCTATATTTGAAGCGTCTATACCAGATGGTGCTATTAGTTCTTTTACAGTTTTCTTTTTTAAAACGCTATATTCTTCTTTTTTGTTATTATTTTGCTCTACTTGTTCTAGTTCTTCTTGTTGTTTTTTGTTCTTCTTTTTTAGCATTTGCACTACCTCCTCCTTCTTTTGTATTTTCTTCTTCTTCTAATATTTGTTTTGCTCTTTTTGCTGTTTTTCTTCCTATGTATTGTTCATTTTCATCTAATATTTCTTTTGCTCTTTCTCTTGTTGTTTTTTCCATATTTTCTTCCATTGCAATAGCTTCTTGTTCTTTTTTGCTTCTTGCTTGTAATACTTTTTCATTTGCTAAGGCTAAAGCTTTTTGTTCTATTTGCATACTAAGTTCTCTCATTTTTTTGTCTAGCACATCTGGTGCAGTTGAATATAGTTCGTAGAATCCTCCTTTTAGTGCTTTATCTACTCCATAGTCTTCTGCCTCGTCCCTGTTATATGCAACATATAGAATATCTACTAATTCATTAGAATTTAAAATTCTTCCTGAGATTTCACATGCTGCTAATGTTCTAATTATTGACTGTGCTTTTGTATATAATTCTGAGAAAGCTAGATTTTTTATTTCTTCTTTATCAAAGTTTCCTGATTCTATATCTCCTGGATAACATGGTATTATTATGTAGTATTTTTTATTTAAAACATTCTTGTTCTGGCTAACTCTTTGTGTATCTTGCATAACATCTTTTGCATATTCGTAAAGGTTTCTTTGTTTTGTTATTTCATAAAAATCTCTCTGAAGTCTTTCTGCTGGATACCCACCCATTTCTCGCTTTTTTTCGTAATTTGCTACCATATTATCTAGTTTTACTTTTATTTCATTTATTTTTTTAGCATAATTGTTGATACTATCACTTAAATTAACTGTTCTTGTTTGAATATATATTTGTATTGGATGTCTTAATGTGTTTAAGAATTGTAAGAATCCTTCTTCTACACTTATTTTTTCGGCATTTGACATTAGGTCATAGTTAATTCCTTGACATTCTATTACCATTAAGTATTTGTTTCCGTTTTTTTGCACTATCATGTTGTCTTCCACTTTATCAAACTCCATGAATTTGAATACTGATTCTTTTATGTATTCTTTAGCAATCTTTCTAACATCACTCTGTGCTGATTTTTGGTTTACTTGTATTTCTCCTTCTTTGTTCTTTTTTTGTTTATTTTTTACTTTAATTATTACATATGCACAAACTAGTACAAGTAATACTAATATCATTACTGCTAATACTATAATTAATATACTCGTTAATTCTTCTGGATTAATAGAATTACTCATCTTTTGTTTCCTCCTTGTCATAAACATATATTCTGCCTTTCTTCATTCTGAACTTTATACCTCTAATTATTACATCATCTATATTTTGCCCACCTGTTTTTCTAGTTATTTCAAAGGCATTTGTTTCTGGTATCTTAAAAGTTCCTATTGTATAACCAATAAAAGCAAACAGTGCAATTGCAATTATTCCAACTACCGTCCATCCAAGAGCTTTGAATAAAGTATATAATAATACTCCTATTACTGCCCCTACTGTTGTTGTTATCATTGATTTGCCTGTAAATATAAATAAAATTCTTCCTTCATCATTTACGTTTCTTGGTATATAATATGGTCCCATAATTTCCTCCTTAGTTAATAATCACTAATACTATTATAACAGAAAAAATGATAAAATAGAAGATTTTATTGCAAAATATTGCATTTTTAATATAATTGTAATATATATAATTTTGATGTTTTGCGATTTGGTTTACCGTTTTATATTTATGTATACTTTGTATTTGCTATAAAAAAAGCTAGGAATCTTTTATCCCTAGCATCTTATGTTTATTATTATCCTACACTATCTGTTGAGCTTCCTACAGATGTTGCTAATTGTACAATTACATTAACAATTGATGTTCCTGCAAATATTAGAACTGCACCTACTAAGTATGGTATCATTGATTTTTTGTAGTCTGCTTTTTCTTCTGCACTTCCTATCATGTATTTAATACCTAATATTAATAGGATTATAATTGCAATACCTACACCTACTATATTTACTACTTTAACTATATTTTGTATAATTCCTGATATTCCTGAATCATCTGAATAATCACTTGGTTTCATACCATCAATTAAACCTGCTGGTGATGATGTTCCACTTGCGTATGCAGAAATTCCCATTGATAATACCATAAGTGCAACAACTAGTATAGTAACTATTTTTGCTGACTTTGTCATGCTTTTTCCTCCTCTTATATTTATTTGTATTTATTTTAAATTCCTCTTTTTTTGTGAGAAAATATTAAAAACGACATTTTTCTATGTATATTATACTACTTTTTTTTTTGCTTGTCTATACTTTTATATAAATTTATACTCCTATGTTGTAAAATATATTTGCTAATATATTAAGTATTACAGATATATTTAGTAATAACACTAATCCTATTATATATGGTACCATTGTTTCTTTGTAATGTGCTCTTTCTTCTAAAGAACTTGTTATGTATTTTATTCCTATAACTGCAATACATACTAATGATACACCAATTCCAAAAACAGTTACACCTTTTACTATAACTTGTATTATCCCTGTTGTTTTCGTTGTTGCGCCCATTGTTCCATCTGGATTATAGTGACCCGGGTCTGTTATTGGATCTACAATACTTCCACCATATATTTCATGTTGTACTGCAAATATCATACAAACCGCAAGTAATATTATAAGTAGTATTTTTATTTGTTTTTTTTGTATTATTTTCATTATTAATCTCCCTCCTACTTAATATAGTAGTATATTTTATTCTATTGCTTGAAATAGTATTATTACAAGTCTCCATATTGAGAAAGATGCAAACATTATAATTACTCCTGCAAAGTATGGTAATAGTGATTCTTTTATGCTTGCTTTGTCTTCTGCTGATGCCAACATGAATTTTATTCCTAAATATGCGCCTATTAATACTGCTGCTGCTATTCCTATTATAAATAACACATTGAATAACATGCTTGAACCGGTTTGTAATTTGTCACCATTTATTGCTACTTGTCCTTGATTATTTTTTCCTGTTTCTAAGAAATCTTGTCCTGCATTTATTACATCATCTGGCGAGGTTAGTTCATTTGGCGTATAGCTTGTTCCTGAATCTGGTGTTTTGCTTCCAGCTTGTGGAACTAATTCTTCTTGCAATTGTTCTTCTGCCTTTTGTTCCGCTTCTTGCCTATCTTGTTGAACCTGTTGCTCTACTTGTTGTACTTGGTTTCCCATTGTGTCTGGTAGATTGGTTTGACCTTTTTCTTTCCTTGCTGTTATTTCTTTATCTAATGCTGGTACTACATGTGAACCATATGAACTATCATATACTTTTGGGTTTTTAGAATACGCTTCTGATAACAGTTGTCTTAAATCTGTTAATTGTTGATCTGTCGCCTTTTCTATATTTTCAATTCCACCGAATTCATTTAATTTTGCAGTTATGTCTCTTGTTACATCTGCGTATGTTCTCTCTTTATTATTATTGTTGTTATTATTATTTCCATATTGTTGTTCATGTGTTTGTTCTGCTTTTCTTCTTGTTAACTCGTCAGTAAACACAGATGCTAATCTTGTAAGTTGATCTCTCATTGCCATCATTATAGGGTTAAGTACATTTGCATAATAACCTATATCTATTTGCTCTCCAAATTTTGCATAATATTTATCAAGAGAACTTCTAACTGTTTTTACGAAATCCTTATCTGGATCATTTTCTAGGTCTGCATCTGATTTATCTATTTTCTTTTCTATGCTTGCTAATTTACTCATATATTGATCATCATCTTTGAACATCTTTAAAATATCGTCTGTAAATGCAGATTTTTTTACTTCCTCTGCCCAGTCATCTAGTGATAACGTTTGATCAGGATCTTTGGCATCAATTAATTGGAAATATTTATCTAAGAAATTAGATACAGCTGTACTTCCCACAGCATGTACTTGTGTAGCACACATTAATAAAAAAACTGTTATTATAATTATTGTTAATATTTTATACATTAATTTTTTCATTTGCTTCACCGTCCCCTTTATTATCTCTTTTAATTATACTACTTATTTCGACTATTTTCAAGTTTTTTGGATTATGGAATAAAAATCCCCCGGCTAAGCCGGGGGTATTTTACTATTAACGCCTAAAAGGCTATATTACAAGCAGAGCCTCAAGGCTCATAGCTAATCCGACACATGCGTCTCTCGTTACCCGTTGAACGGGTCTTTATATTCTTTTATACTTATTTGATCATACATCATATCTTCTTGTAATTGATTTCTTACATATTCCGCTATTTTCTTTTCATTTTTACCTACCGTGTCTACATAGTAGCCACGGCACCAAAAACTTCGTTGGCCAAATTTGTATTTCAAATTTGACCACCTCTGGAAAATTATGAGGCTGCTTTTGCCCTTTAATATTCCCATAAATTTTGATACTGATAACTTTGGTGGTATTGATACAAACATATGCACATGGTCTGGGCAAACTTCAGCCTCTATAATTTTCACTTCCTGCCAATCTGAAATATCTCTCAGTATTTTTCCTATTTCCATTCTTTTTTGACCATAAAAAATTTTTCTCCTATATTTCTATATGATATTTGCAATTCCACTTTGTATGTGATAAACTTGCTATATTATCAATAGTATCGTTTTCATTTTTATTTTTCTTCGTGAATATACTATTCATAATCCAAAACTCCCTTCATTTTATAATTTCTTTATGTGTCGAATCATATTGATTTTATATTATGAAGGAAGTTTTGTCTATTACAAAGCTAAAGCCTTCTTTACTACCGGCATAGCCGGAAGTATATATACAATAAAAAAAGAAATGCAATAACTGCATTTCTTTTTTAGAAAGTATGAGCAATAACAATGTGACACTCTAATCTTTGAACATACCGCATATCCATAAGAATACTATTACAACAGATAATATTACAACTCCCGCAGATATTATCATTAAAGCTATTACTGCTGGAGCAATGCATAGATTAATTGCATTAAGTATACCGAATTTAATGGCTTTACCATACTCTGCATCTATAATTTTGATAATAATACTAACAAATACTACTATAATGTAAATGGCTGCAGCTATCCGATATATCGGTGAACCTGTGATGGCATCAATCAAATTGTTAATCATTACCCATTCCTCCTTTTTATGCAAAAAGGCTCATACTTGCTACTAGTATAGCATATTTTACATAAAAGTGCAATAATTATAGAATTTATAATGATTAAGTAAAAGGCTATAGTAATATTAAAAATCATATAAGAATTTTTTGTTCCAATTTCTATAGTAACACTTATTTTTTTATGAGTATTAGATTATTAAAATAACGAAGGACATTACTTATAACATTTTCAATAGGTATTTCTAGCCAGTTATTATTTACTGTATTCATTCTTGATTTAAATCTGTTATTATTTAAAATATTTGTTAATCTTATATATATCTCTTGTAATTCATTTTCACGCATAGTATCATCTTGTAAAATTAAAATGTCTATGTATTTTTTTAACTTTTCCTTATCTAGATTTTCATTATTAATTAGATAGTAAAAATCAAAAACATCTTTAAATCGTGTAGAAGTAATACCAAATTTTAATAATGATTTTAGTTTTTCTACCATTATCTGCTCTTTGGAATTTATAAGTAAACTAACACTTTCATTTATAATATTAAAATCAAAGTAATATTTATCTTGTTTTATATCAAAATACTTATGTACTCCAATATCTAATTTAGAGGTTATTAAATAATGTTTTTTATCTATAAGCTGTATATAAACTCTCTTTCCGTCATAATCCTGGTGATGCAACGACTCAATTTTTCCTATAATTTTTATTTTTATACCATCACTGGTATTATTAAGTTCTTTTATAAAATTACGAATAGATTTATCTTCTAAAGAATACTTTATAAAGTCGATATCCATATCTCGAGTTGCTCGACGCATGTCTCTGGAAATGTTATGCATTACTACTCCACCTTTTACAGTTATATTTTCGCTATATTTACTATTTCCAATTTTAAGTAAAACAATATCTTGTGCTACTTTTGGAATTGCATCCTCTTCAAAGTAACCTGCTTCTATATATTTGCTAATTAATTCATATATGTCCATTAAAACACCTCATCTTGTATTATTTCAAAAATTCTATCTCCATTTACAAAGTATTGCAAATATTCTTCTATCTTTTGTGTATCTAATGAGTTTGCTAATTTTCTATAATTAGATATAATTTCTTTATATATGTCATATCCTATTCTACTTTTATTTCTAGCTAAATCTATCAGCATTCTTTCTTTATCATAAATATTTATTTTTATTCCTTCATAATTCATTTTAACTTTTCCTAAGTTATATAACTCGTCTTTCATACGAATTTGCTGTATTTTTGTTGAAGTAATTTTTGTAGCATTCCTATTGGTTGATAAATATATTTTATTAGGAATTACATCTGTTAAATTGTGATAATAGTAAGCTGAATAGGATGTAACTACTCCATATGAATATTTTTTCATTATAACTTCCAAATAATGTACACTTGGAAGATCAGAATATATTCCTTTTTCAATTTTATAAAATTTGCCAATTTTAACAGCTTTTTCTATTTGATATGCACTTTTATATCTTAATAATAATTCGTTATATGTATATATCATAAAAACCCCCATGTTTATATTTTAAACTATTCACCACCATAAGTCAATAGTTGTGGTGGTAATTAGTTTAAATTTATAATGATTAAGTAAAAGAGGGTGTCCTAGAATAGAACCCCGAAAGCAAAAATTCCAGTGAGAAATCGCTGGAATTTTTGTATGTAAAATT
>CANRPR010000003.1 GCA_947632535.1 uncultured Clostridia bacterium
TCATTTTGCTCTGCTTCTGCATACTTATCCTTTCCTTCTTTTGCTCTTGCTAATATTCCATTCTCTCCAAAGGTTAAGCTTATTGTTACCCCTGCTAGTATTAGTAACACTATTATTGTTATTACTAATGCTATTAATGTTATACCCTCTTCTTTTCTTCCTTTCATACATACATCTCCTACCTTTTTTCTTATGATTTTTTAACACCTTTTTCTTGTGTTCTTTTATCATTTTACAGTAAAGATAATCTATTGTCAAGTGGTTGCATAATATTTCTTTTTGGACTTTCCGACTATATAGAAACACTACTCCCATATATGTTTTACAAGTATAGTATGCCAGAATATTATGTAATGTGTATAGCATTTTTGTATTTGCTTTTGAATAAAAAATCGCCTTGAACTTACTAAATTCAAAGCAATTCTATATATTTTTAACTCAAACATTCCTCACACCTCTTTGCGAAGCAAAGCGGTTCTTTGTATGGCATTTTGTCTATCGCATTTTCTAATTTTATAGAAGCGTCCCAACTTGGACATTTTGTCCAAAAGAGAACCGTCCCCAAATGGACAAAATGTCCAAAAAAGAACCATCCCCATTTGGTCATACAATATACATTATTTTATTATTTGGAAAGCATTTTTTCATTTCGTTTCTTAAAAATGTTTCTCCCTCTTCTCGAATTTCTTTTTTATACATATACTTGCCTTTTCCTCTCCCTGTCATAAGTGCCTTATCGTATAAATCCACTCTATCTGGAAATGCTTCTTTATTAATTGCATTATGCACATAGCTATATGTCATAAAAATTATTTCGAAAAAAACATCTTTTTTTACATTTTCGCTTAAATTGTCTGCAAGATATTGTATCAATGTTTGGTATTGTTCTTTCCAGTTTTCGACTAGAATAACTGGTGCAATTAAAATTCCTATAGTGTATCCCGCTTCTTTTAATTTATTAATTGCTTCAACTCTATTTTGCAGAGGCGAAGTACCAATTTCAATATTACTTATAATTTCTTGAGGATTTACACTCATTCTTACAACTATTTTTCCCTTGTGTTCTAAGTTTAAAATTGGTTCTACCATGCTGAACTTAGTTGGAAAAGTCAGTTTTCCTTTTTGAGATTTTTTTGCAAAATTTTCAATAGTCCATTCTAAATTCTGTGTAATTGTATTTTCTAGAATTAAATCACTGTTGCTTCCTATTTCAAGAGTTAAATCCTTATCTGCATTATTGGATACTTTTATTATTTTATCTAGCATTTGTTCGCGATTCACAAACAGTCTTAAATATGCACATTTGTTGTAATTACAAACTAGATAGCAATACATACACATTGCAATACAACCTGAGGATGTATATGGAACTAAGAAGTCCGAAGTTTTATGATTCGGCACAAATTTGTGTGTTTTTCTAATGCCAATAATTAAATTTTGTTTCATTTGTGGAAATTCTTTGTTTTCCTTTTTTCTCATTTCTTCTATATTATTATGGCTTTCTATTTCTATACATGTTACACCTTTTTCCTTATACATATTTAACAGTTTTTTTCCTAATTCATAATTTTCTGCCTCTTTTTCAAAAAAAATTTCTCTTGGTACAAACATTTTATCCTCCTGTTTAATAAGGTTTTATATAGTGTTTGTAAAAAGAGATTTTCTATTCGTTTTATTTGACAACTTCATAATAATTTTAAGCTATTATAATATTTTGTTAAACCTAAATATTTATTATTCCATGGTTCTAATTTTCCACTTAGAACATACGTGTATATTAATGTTTGTCTTTTATGATATTCAGTATCTTCTGCGGTGTAATTTTCCTTATACTGCATAACTTTATCGTATAAAAATAAGGCTGGTCTATTTTCATAATATGTTGTTTCAACCCTAAAACTTTTATATCTTTTTAAATGTTTGCAATAATTTATCGTGTCAAGTAAAACTTTTTTCCCGTAGCCCATTCTTCTAAACTGTGGTAATATTGCAAACCAATCTAGCCATATTGTATCTGGATATTCTCTAAAAACATCTACACCAGTAATGCCTATCAATTTTTCTTTATCATAAACTAAGAAAAAGCAATTATCGTCTAATGGATTTATTGCTTTATCATATAAATCATTATAGTCTGGATCTTCTGGCCATATTGATTTCTGAATAGTAAATGCTATATCAACCGTGGTTTCATCAAGTTTTACATAAGTTAATTTATATTTTGATTCCATATAAATCTCTAATTATCCCCCTTATAATATAAATAGATTTTCCTATTATAATTAAAACTATATTGCATTTGACAATATGTGAATTTTATATCAATCTGGTGGAGGCGAGGAGAGTCGAACTCCTGTCCACTAACCCTTCATTACAAACTTCTTCGAGTACAGTTTGTTATTAAAATTCCCAATAAAGAAAGTTAACAAACAAACTTTAATTATTAGTATCCTTTAAATACCCCCTGCTTTCAAGGAAAAAGCAGCTTCGTTTCCTACTATTTCGACACCTTAATATAACCGTAGGCCTTTATATTAAAGCGTAGCTGCAACTAGGCAGCTAATGCTAATTCATTATTTCTAGCGTTTATTTTTAGTTTCTCGTTTTTTTAAGTGGCCAACGAGAATCCACTACTCGCTATTTGTAAGTCTAGATTAATGTCGAAACCCATTACGCCCCCATATAGTGTATCTTTTATTATACTTCATTTTTTATTATTTGACAAGTGCATTTCATATTTTTTCTTTATCAAATTCTCTATAGGTCTTTTTATGATTGTTATAAATATATCCTTTTCTTCAATTGGATCTACTAAAACAGAAAGCATTTTGCATCTATTTGCTCCTAACACATCTGTAAATATCTGGTCTCCAATTACAGCAATTTCATTTGATTCTAAATCCATTATTTTTTTTGCTTTGTTTAATCCTGATTTTAGAGGTTTTTTTGCAAAAAATATGTAAGGTATATTAAGTTGTTTTGCCACAGTTTCTACTTTTTCTTTTTTATTACTATTAGATGCAATACAAAATTTTATACCTTGTTTTTGCAAGTCTTTACACCATTTTTCCGTACCCTCTGGCATATTTCTATAATAGTCTATTAAAGTGTTATCTACATCTAAAATAACACCTTTTATTCCATTGTCTTTTATCATTTCAATTGTAAATTCAGTTACATTTTTTAAATAGTATTTTGGAAATAATAGCATATCGTTCCCTCCGATATTATTATATAACATGATGTATTAATTATTCAAGATTGATTTATTAAAATAAAATCGAAATTTTATTTTTTATGTGTTTACATTTTATTTTTCTTACTATATAATAATTTGGATAGGAGAGTTTGTACAAATGAATGAAGTTATTTTAAATGAAAATAAAAAATTTAATTTGCGATTGTTCCCTTTTTATAAAGCACTTTCATGGGATCTTCTTTTTTATTATGCAATTTCATTTTTATTTTTTACTCAAACTAAGGGACTTAGTGCTTCACAGGTTATTTTAATAGATGGTATTTACACAACTTTTAAATTTACTTCCATAATTTTTTGCAATTTAATTACTGATAAGTTAGGAGAAAAGCGAGCTTTAATCTTAGGTAATGTATTAGTAGCAGCCTTTACTCTAACTATTATTTTAGCAAATAACATTGCAATATTTATTATATCACAACTTTTTTGTGCTATAGGTTATAATTTTAAAACCATCACAGAGAATAATTTGTTATACTCTTCTATACCAAAAAATGATAATAGAAATACCGTTTTTTCAAATGTTGATGGGCGTGCAAGTTCTTTTTATTACTTTATTGATTCCATAACATCTCTTTTTACTGGTTTTTTGTTTGTTATAAATGGTTATTTACCTATGATATTAACATTATTGCTAAATATTCTATCAATATATATATCTTGCAAATTTAAAGAAGTTGAAGATGAAACTGAAGTTAAAAATGGCACTACTTTTAAAAAGGAACTTGGAGATATTAAACAAGGTTTTAAATTTATTTTTAAATCCAATAGACTAAGACATTTAATTTTATTTTCAGCTATATTTACCGGAATTATTTCATCTATGTCAAACTTAAGAAGTAGTATTTTGACAGACATTAATTTACCTGCACAGTATTTTGGTATTGTAACTGCTGTTTTACAAATTCTATCTGGTATATTTTCGGCTAAGTCTATGTTGTTCCATAAAAAATATAGAAATAGAACATTGCAAAAACTTGCAATTCCTTATTGCATATCTATGCTTGTAATTGGCTTCACTGCTGCATATATTTTTAACACTCAATATATTTTGTGTTTAATTATTTGCTTGAGTATGTTTGCTTTACAAGCAATAGTAAAAGGTCCTTACTTTACCTTAATAAAAACATATTTAAATAGTTTTGCCTCACACACTATGCGAAATAAAATACAATCCGCTTCTGAATTTAGTAATAGTATAGTAAGAACTATTATATCTCTTGTATGTTCTGCATTGCTTGGAATTATAAGCACAGATTATGTATTTATAATAGTTGGCTGTGTATTAACAATTTTCTTTGTTTTATTATTAGATAAAATGAGACATACTGTCGGATTAAAGCCTGAAGAATATCGTAAACAAGATATTGAATTTACTGAAGTTCATTAATTTAATATTTTTTAATTGAGCATGTTTTTAATTACATGCTCAAATTAATTCCTCTAGCTATAATATCTTTCATATTCTCAATTAAATCGTCTATTTCTTTTGGTGTTACAATAAAGTTATAATCATTTGGAATTAATGCCTCTTTTATCATGTCATACTTATCCTCTTTTGCAAGATTATTTAAAAATTCATTTGAAGATGCATCTTCTTGCAATTTTTCAATGAATAAGTCTAAACTATCAGAAGTAATTGTTGCAACATCTACAACTGTAGGTATACCTATTGCAATTACTGGTATTCCCAATGTTTCTACACTTAAATTTTTTCTTGTATTTCCAACACCAGCCCCAGGAGTAATACCTGTATCTGCCAATTGTATAGTGCTGCTAATTCTTTCCATACTCTTTGAAGCTAAAGCATCAATTACAATTAACAATTTTGGTTTTATATTATCTACAATTCCTTTTATTATTTCTAAAGTTTCTATTCCAGTTGTTCCTAATACACCTGGTGAAACAGCACTAACTGGTCTTGTGCCTTCTGGCAGTATCTGTGGCATGTAATTTAAAATATGTCTTGTAACATCAATTTCATTAATTACCTTTGGTCCCAGAGAATCTGGTGTTACATATAAATTTCCTAATCCAACAACTAAAATGTCGTCTTTATCCTGTATTTTAGCTTCTAGTAACTTTTTCAATTCGCTTGATAAAGTTTCTGCTGCCAGTTGTATATCTTCGTCTGTTGCTACTTTTAGCTTTTTTATGTCTATTGTAATATAGTTACCTATTGGCTTATTTAATGCATCCGCTCCCGCTTGATTTTCAACTTTCACACGATAAGTTTTTATCTTATCATTAATTTCTTCTTCCTCACTTTTTATTCCCTCAACCTCTTTTATATTATTTGCTTTTTGATATATATCTCTTCTTTCTAACGCCAAATCCGTTCTAAAATTATACAATTGCACTCACTCTCCCAAATCCTATTTTAATATTAAATTCGGATCTTGTTGCACACCATCTTTTAATATTTCAAAATGCAAATGTGATGCATCTGCTATTTCAAAAGTCGCTGTATTTCCTACTGTTCCTATACTTTGTCCTTGTTTTACTTCTTCTCCAATTTGTACAAACTCTGTTGATAATAAGTTTGAATATAAAGTTTCATAGCCATTTGCGTGTTCTATAATAACCGATAGTCCATATCTTGGGTCATTTTTTATAGATTTAACCTTTCCTTCTTCTGATGCCTTTACTATTGTTGTTTTATCTGCCTTTATGTCTATTCCTAAGTGAGTAGTCCATTCTCCTAATGTTTCAGAATATAATAAGTTATCTTTAGCAAAACTTTTTAAAATATCCCCATCAACTGGTTTTATAAAACTTATTTCTTTCTTTTCCTCACTTGATGTAGTTACTGTTTTTTCAGTCTCTGTTGACTTTTTAGTTGTACTGTTAGTATTGGTATTCTTTTTAACTGTATTTTCCACAGTGGTATTGTTTTCATTAATTGCCTCATTAGTAACAATATCAACATTATTATATTCATTTGAAGATTTAACTTCTTCTACTGTCTTTCCTATATCTGTACTTATGCTTTCTGTTTTGTCAATATCTTGTACAATTTGCGATATCTTCTGACTATCTAATTTTGATTCTTGGACTTGCTCTTGCATTTTACTTTTATATGCTGTAAAAGCTACAATAAATGTGATAATAGCTAATCCTATTGCAGTACCTGTTAAATACCATATACCTTTTGATGTTTTTTTAACATGTTTTCTATTTTCTCTCATAGACATTCCTCCAATTTATTTTTCTAAAAAGAGTATGTCCTTTTTTTTACTGTTTATACAATTTTTTGAAATTTTTTCAACTTCACATATCAATTATATCTACACCTACATAAAAATGTTTTATTATTTGTTCATAGTTTTCTCCTTGCCTTGCCAAGGCATCCGCACCTGTCTGGCTCATTCCTACCCCATGTCCATATCCAATAACATTAAATTTTATTGTGTCGTCCTTTATTTCAAATGTAAAATTTGCAGATTTTAGTCCTAGTATTGTCCTTATTTCTACACCTGCTAAATTCAAGTTCCCCACTTTTAATGTTTTTACTCTACCTCCATCAGTATTTTCCACTATTTGTATGCAATTATTAGAGTTAAAGTCTATTACTAAATCCGGATGTTGCTGCCTTATTTTATTTTCAAATTCACTTTTCGTAAGTTCTACTTCGGAATAGTATTGTGAGTATGCATCTTCTCCGCTTGTTTCCACTACTTGTAAATATGGATAACCGCTTCCTCCCCATACATTAATAGGAACTTCCGTTTTTCCTCCACTATTTGAATGAAAAAATGCATTAATAGGTTCATTATTATATGTTATAAGTTTTCCTTGAGTTTCATTTACTGCATTAGTTATTTTTGTCCAGTTACTATCTCGCACATTTTCATCCCATTTTGCTAATCTATCCTCTTTAGATATCCATGCTTGACAGCATGAAGAATTGTCACATATATCTGCTTCCCCATGTTTTTTCTCGTCATGTATAAGTCTATATATAGTGTATGTTCTTGCGACAACTGCTTGAGCTTTTAGTGCTTCTTTGCTAAAATCAGCTGGCATTTCTGCTGAAACAACATTACATAAATAATCGTCTAATTTCACGCTTTCTATCTCATTTGTGTTTGTATGTAATAATTTTACTGTTTGATAATTTTTATAATCATAGTTATTTTGAATTACTACTTCTTCCTCTTTTTGTGGTTCTACTACTGTTGGTTCTATTTGCTTTGTAAACACTATAGGAATTAAAAATATAGTAAACATTAATATTCCAATATATATTAGTATTTTTTTCATATTACTCATTCCTTATATATTTAACTAGTTAATTTTAATTTCATTTCACTAAGTATTCTTCGTTCTATTCTAGAAACTTGTACTTGTGTAATGCCTAAAACCTTTGCAACTTGTGCTTGTGTTTTATTTCTATAAAATCTTAATAAAATAACTTGTTTTTCCCTGCTGTTTAATTCTTCTATCAGATTTCTAACTACTATCTTATTTGTTATTAATGTAGCTTCATCTTCATTATTTGTTAATTTATCTAAAATTGTTCTTTCATCTTCTGTGCCTGATGAACATTCTTCATATATTGATGTTACAGGTTGTATTGCTTCTAATGCAAAGCTTATTTCTTCTTTTGTAATATTTAATATTTCTGCTATTTCTGTAACGCTTAATTCTCTATTTTCCTTTTTTATGTATTCATTCTGTATTTGCATAATTTTTACTGCTAATAATTTTGTACTTCTACTTACTCTTACTAAATTATTATCTCGAATAAATTTTTTTATTTCTCCTAATATATATGGAACTGCATAAGTAGATAATTGTACTTCTAAACTTGTATCAAATCTTTTTATTGCTTTAATAAAACCTAAACATCCAATTTGATAAATATCTTCTGTTTCTACTCCTCGTCCTATAAATCTTTTGACAATATTCCAAATTAATCCATTATTATTTTGTATTAAATTCTCCATTTCTTGCTTATTACCATTTTTAGCTTTTTCAATAGACAAGTATAACTCTTGAATATGTTGACCTTTTGCTATTTCTTGCATAAATTATCTCCTTCTATCTTTTGTTTATATTTTGAAAGAATTTAATTTTTCGTCTATTTCCTCCTCATCGTTTTTTATTTTTATAGTTTTTTTCATGCTTACTTTTGTGCCTAAACCTAATATAGATTCTATTTTTACATCTTCCATAAAACTTTCCATTATAGTGAATCCCATGCCAGACCTTTCTAAGTCTGGTTTTGATGTGTATAGTGGTTCTTTTGCTAATTCAACATTTTCAATACCTTTTCCACTATCTGCTATTTCAATATAAATAGTATTTCTTGATAATTTGCAAAAGATATTTATTAAACCTTCTTTTTCCTCATACCCATGTATAATACAATTTGTAACTGCTTCTGATACAGCAGTTTTTATATCTGCTAATTCTTCTATAGTTGGATCTAGTTGTGAAGCAAATGCGGCAACACTAATTCTTGCAAATGCTTCATTGTTAGATTTACTAAGGAATTGCAATTTCATTTCATTTTCATACATATTTTTCATTTTTTAATTAAACTCCTTAAATTATATTTTTAAATAACTTCTTGTATATCTTTATTGTCCTGTATAATTGGAATAATCTTTAAAACTCCACTCATTTCAAATATTTTTCTAATACTTGTTTTTACATTAATAAGCTCTGTACTAGCTCCAAAAATTCTGGCAATTTTATATCTTCCAATTAACATACCTATTCCTGCACTATCCATGAAAGTAACATTATTAAAATCAAATATAACTCTTTTTGGCATATATCTTTGAATTTCATTATCCATTTTCCTCCTTATTTTATCTGTTGTATGGTGGTCAATTTCTTCTGTAATTTCAAATAACAGCAGCTTGTCCACATCTTTATACTTTACATTCACATGTATCCCCCCTGTTTTTTATACTTGACTTATTATACATTAATTGGAAATATTTTCCTATAGTGAAACATAGGAAGTTTTGTCGATTTATAAGATTTTTTCGACTAAATATGACATAGGCATTATAAAAAGAGTATGTTGTACAACATACTCTTTTTGAAAATTAATATTATTTATTTAAACCTTTATTCTTTCTTAAAAAGGAAGGAATGTCTAAATCGTTAGAATTATTTGAACTTTCTGTTGATGCTGGAACTGACTTCATTCGTCCTTCCCAAGCTTTTGTTACAATATTGTTTACATTGTTATTTATTCCTATTGTTGATAATGGTGGTTCTTTTTCAAATCCAGTGGCAATTACTGTAATAGATATTTCTTCTCCCATGTTCTCATCTATAACGGCACCAAATATAATGTTGGCTTCTGGATCAACACTGCGTTGAACTAATTCAGCAGCTGTATTTACTTCATGTAATCCTAAGTCTGCTCCACCAGTTATGTTTATTATAACACCTCTTGCACCTTCTATTGATGTTTCTAATAATGGACTTTGAATTGCTTGTTTTGCAGCATCTTCTGCTCTATTTTCTCCAGTTGCTTGTCCTATACCCATATGTGCCATTCCTGTATTTAACATAATTGTTTTTACATCTGCGAAGTCTAGGTTTACAAGACCTGGTACTGCAATTAAATCTGATATACCTTGAACACCTTGTCTTAAAACATCGTCTGCCATTTTGAAAGCATCTATAATTGATGTTTTTCTATCTATTATTTGAAGTAATTTGTCATTTGGAATTACTACTAATGTATCTACTTTTCCTTTTAAACTTTCTACTCCGCGTTCTGCTTGAGATAATCTTTTTTTACCTTCAAAAGTAAATGGTTTTGTTACAACTGCTATTGTTAAAATTCCCATTTCTTTTGCAATTCCTGCTACTATAGGTGCAGCTCCAGTTCCTGTTCCTCCACCCATACCCGCTGTTACAAATACCATATCTGCTCCGCGTATTACTTCTGCTATTTCAGATTTTGTTTCTTCTGCAGATTGTGCTCCTATATCAGGGTTTGCTCCTGCTCCAAGTCCTCTTGTAATTTTTTCGCCTATTTGAATTTTAGTAGAAGCTTTTGATTCTTGTAATGCTTGTCTATCTGTATTTACTGAAATAAATTCTACTCCTCTTATTCCTGATTCTATCATTCTATTTACAGCATTATTTCCTGCTCCTCCAACGCCAATTACTTTTATTGTAGCTGTTCCATCCATCAT
Source organism: uncultured Clostridia bacterium (assembly GCA_947632535.1). Taxonomy (GTDB): domain Bacteria; phylum Bacillota; class Clostridia; order TANB77; family CAG-508; genus CANRPR01. The sequence goes on from CANRPR010000003.1 coordinate 10,426, forward strand.
TCTATTGTCCATTTCATCATAATCCTTCATTATGTTTTCCTCCCTAATTTTTATAATTTTTTATTTAATAACTATTTTTATGAATAAAAGAAATCTTTTATTTTTTCTATTATATTTTTTATTAAGCCTTCTTCTGATTTCATATCTATACTGCTTGACACAGTTTTCGTAAATGGTTTTGCAGCAATATATCTAACTAATGAATATGCTACTCTATAATTTGGTCTTACTGTATTCATTAATCGTCCTGTTGATATTTTGACTGGAATGTTTAAGATTATTTTTCCAGCTACATCACTTTTACTGATGTTTACAATTCCTTGACCTGTTAGTACTACTTTATTTATTCTGGATTTAACACCTTGGTTTGTAATATCTCTATTTACTAATGAGAATATTTCTTCAATTCTTGCCTCTATAATTTCGATCAACTCTGAACTCTTAATTGCTTTACTTTTGTTGTCTCCTTTATATGTATTTAATATAATGTCATTGTCGTTATCTATATATGATTTTAATGCTAGTCCATATTGTCTTTTTAATTTATCTGCTTCTTCTTCAGATACTTGCAAAACAATTGAAATGTCTTGTGTGATGTTGTTTCCTCCTAATGGAATTGTATTGGTATATATAAATGAATCACCTTCAAATATTCCAATATCAGTATTTCCTGCACCTACATCTATTATCATGATGTTATCATTTAATTCATTTGCATCAAGTGTTAAGTTTTTTTCTGCCAAAGTTATTGGTACAATACCATCTACTTCGATTCCAGCTTTTTTGAAAATAGAGTTTAGCTGTTTTACATAGTCTTTTTGAGCTAAAACTATTTGTGCATTTAATGTAAATTCTGAACTTAAATTTCCTACTGGGTCTTCCATTACTTTTCCGTCTTTTAATATAAATTTATTAGGTACAATATCTATTATTGTTTTTCCATCTGGTACTTCTATATCTCTTACTTGCATCATAGCTGATGCAACATCTCTTACAGCAATACCCGAATATTTATCTTTTAGTTCCTTTGTTATACTATTCTGGACAATTGTTGCATATTTACCTGGCATGGTAACATATGCAGAGTTTATCTTTAAATTCACTTCTTCTTCAGCTTCTTGAATTGTTTTAGCCACAGCTAGAGCAACTTCTTCTTCGTTTATTATTTTTCCTTTTTTTATGCCACTACATTTACAATTAGTAGCACACATGATTTCTATTTGATTGAAATTGTTTACTTCTCCTACAACAGTAGATACTTTAGAAGTTCCAATATCAATTCCAACAATTATATCTCCTATTGCCAAAGTTGACTCCTCCATTTTCCCTGAATTTTTGTTATGCTAAGAATATTATATTTTGATAAAAATGTCAATAGATTTTGTAATATTTTTGTAATATTTTTGTATTCATTTTGTAATATTGTCTTGTTTGTCGTTTTCATTCTTTTTTGCAAGTTTATTTGTCCATTTATCTATATAATATCTTCTAATAATTGCTAAGTTTGTAAACATTCTTCCAACAAAAACTACAATTGCTGCAAGATATATATCTACATTTAGCCTTTCTCCTAAATATGTTAATGCAATTGATAAAATCGCATTTCCAAAAAAACCTGATACAAATATTTTTAAATCAAAATTTCCCTTTAGTACAGAAGTAATTCCTCCAAAAACAGAATCTAAAGCTGCAATTATTGAAATTGCTAAATATCCAGACATTGTATATGGAATTACTGGTGCATTCATTCCTAATAATGCTCCTATTATACATCCTACTAATATAGCTATGAATATCATTTTACTCCCCCTCATCATTTAAATACTTTACATTTAATTCTTTGTTATATTTATATATTTTTATATTATTTTCTCTTTCCAATGTTACTTTCTTTCCTGACCTTATCATTGTATCTATGTATCCAGTTGTTTTTGTATTTAATGCACTTTCTAAATATTTCTGATCCCCTATTGCCTTTACAACATATGGAGATGCTACTTTTTCTGTATTAACTAAAATCGCATCTGTATCTACAATTTCTGTCATATTGATAACTCTTATATCATTAATGCTAATTGCTTCTGCTCCTGCTAGTCTTAATGCTTCTACTAAATCTCGTAAGTTTAGTGATGTTATAATTCCATCCTCACTATCATTATCGTCTTCCAAAGTAACAACTACTCCTGCTCCTTTTACATCTGTAATTCCAACTAGTTGTCTTGCTTGTTCAAGTTCTTTTTCCACTAGTTCTGTAGTTTCTTGATTAGCTATTTTCCTTTCATTGTATTCTTCCAATCTCTGCTTAGATTCAGTTAGTTTTTGTTCTACATCTTCATATTTTTCGGTCCAACTGGCTAACTTTTCTCTTAAATCACTTTCTCTGGCATTTTCTATTTGTGTAATATCTGTTTCTTCTACTACTTTAAACTGCATAAACATTACATATGTTAGTACAAAGCATATCAAGCCTATTGTAACAGTCATAATTATTTCACCTTTTTTTGCTTTCATGTGAATTCCTCCAAACTTATTCATTTATTACTGCTCTTTTAAAAATTTCGTTGTTAATACTCCATTATACTTTGGTATTTCAACTTCACTACTCTTTTTTATTTCATGTGGAATCATACAATATTCTTCCATGTAATTCAAATAACTTCCTGGTCTATCTATACTAAGTAAAACATTTTGATTACCAATTGCCTTGATTTCGAATGGACTACCTACTTTTTCTCCATTTATTTGTATTACACTTCCAACACATGTAATTGCAGATGTTTGCACTATTCTTTGGCCATTAATACTAATTGCCTCTGCTCCCGAATTTTTTAGTTCATTTACAATATCTCTTAAGTCTGCATCATGTATAATATCATTATTGGCTGTTATCATACTACCTTCTGTATTATCTTTTATAGTTATTATTATTCCTTCTCCTACAACATCTGTTAGTCCCAAGTATGTATTAATTTTCTTAAGTTCTTCTTGATTTTTTTGAGATTGTTCATTGTTATTTGTACTTTCTGTTCTTATTTTTTCTAGTTGTTTTTCAATTGTTTCTAATTCTGCATATTTCCTATCATATTCTTCTTTTGCTCGTAGAACTTGGTCTCTTAATTTGTTTTCTGTTTCTGTTTTTCCAGCTGAGCTAATAGCATTTGTTATAGTATTTAATTGTACGCTTATTGCATATGCAAGTACTATGCACATAATTCCTAATGTAATGGCAATTCTTTTCTTGTTCATTTTACATTACTCTCCTTATTCTTCAAATTGAAATACTACTTTTCCATTTTTTGTTGCATCATTGGCTAAAATTTTTCCTTCGATTCCTTCTTCTCTCTCAATAATAGCTTTTGAATATAGCAATTTGTTACTTAAATTTGAATCATTTCCTAAGTGAATCGTTTTCTTTTTTTCATCCATTCTTATAATATAATCATTAGAATTTGCAATGTCAATATATGTAATAAATTCACCTATTGAAATTCCATTTGCTATATCTATAATTTTCAAAACACTACCTAGTTTGTTTAAATCCTCTGAGTTAAGTCTGTTACCTGGTTTTATATTTTCCTCTTCAGTAGATATCGACTTTATTATAGGAGCTTTTATTGGTTCTTTTGATATTTCTAAAATGTATCCTTGGTTATTTAAATACGCATAACTTCCTGCATATTCTATCATTAATGTTGGTGTTCTTTCTTCAATTATTAATTGAATTTTATCTGGTAGTTCTCTTACTACTTCTACTTTCTCTACATATGGCTCTTTTTTTATATTCTGTACTACTTTGTTTTTTATTATTTTAAATGTGTTTTCTCCTATAATTATTTCAGATAAACTGATATATGTATCACTACTAATTTTATTATTATTTATAACTTTTACTTCTGTGATATTGAATATTGGTGATAAAAGGAATAATATTATCGCTGTTATGAACACTCCTGTTAGTAATATGCATGTAATAACTTTTTTAGCTTTGCTGTTTTTTAATTTTGGCTTGTCCTTTTTTTTCTTCTTTTTCTTAATTTTTTTCTTGCTGGTTTGATTCTCTGGATTTACTGTTACACCAATTACAATCTCATTATCAAAATCAAATTTATCATTTTTTTTCTGGGCAGATTTTTTCTTATCTGCCCTTTTTTTATTTTTTGCCATCTACTCACCTTCTTTTATAATGATGTTTGCTCCTAGACTAGATAGTTTTTGCTCTAATTTACTATATCCTCTTAATATATATTCTATATGCTCTACTTTCGTTGTTCCTTTTGCTACTAATCCCGCTAAAACTAATGCAGCTCCACCTCGTAAATCTGTAGCTTTTACATTTGTTGCATTTAGCTTTCTTACTCCCTTAATAACTGCCGTTCTTCCTTCTATTACAAATTTTGCTCCCATCTTTTTCAATTCATTTGAATATTTATATCTACTTTCAAAAATATTTTCTATTACTACTGAAGTTCCCTTTGCTGTAGATAACATACTACAAAATACTGACTGCATATCTGTTGGGAAACCAGGATACGGCATTGTTTTTATATTAACTGCTTTTAGTTTTTTTGGTGCTTTTAAATACACTTGATTTTTTCCTATTTGTATTTCACAACCACATTCTCTTAATTTGTCTAATACTGGTGATAGATGTTCTGGTATTATTTTCTTTAGAATTACCTCTCCTCCTGTAGCTGCCACGAAGCATAATATTGTACCTGCTTCTATTCTGTCTGGTATAATTGTATAGCTAACATTTTTTAGTTTTTTTACACCTGTTATTATTATTTCACTGGTACCTGCTCCTCTTATATTCGCTCCCATTTTGTTCAAAAAGTTTTGTAAATCCACTATTTCTGGTTCCATTGCTGCATTTGTTATTATAGTATCTCCTTCTGCAAAAACGGCTGCTAACATTGTATTCTCAGTTGCTCCAACACTTGGAAAATCTAATTGTATTTTTCCGCCCTATTATTTTATCACATTTACATTCAATAAATCCAGAGTTTTCTTGTATTTTTATACCTAAATTTTGAAATGCTTTTAAGTGTAGGTCTATAGGCCTAGAACCAATATCACATCCACCTGGATATGAAAATCTAACATTTTTGAATCTGCCTAAAATTGCTCCCGCAATAATTACTGAAGACCTCATTTCGCTCATTAATTCTTCTGGTATTTCTTTTAAATTAATTTCTCTCGAATCTATTACAACTTTATCCTTATGTTTTTTTACTTTGCAACCTATTTTGGTTAGTATTTTTAATGTTACATTTGTATCTTTTATTTCTGGAATATTGTATAATTTTGTTATTCCATTATTTAGTATTGTAGCAGCAAGAATTGGTAGTGCAGCGTTTTTGGAACCCGATGCATATGTTTCTCCTATTAACTTTCTTCCGCCCTCTATTATGTACATTGACATTAAAATTCACCCTCCTTTATGCTTATATATTATGCTAACTGGGTGAATTATGTGAATTTTACATATTAACTATATTATTTCATTATATTATAAAAATTTTCAAATCTGTAACCTTTTTCTCTCAGGTATGCAATTACATCTGGCAAAGTTTCATATGTCAATATTTTATCACTTGCATCGTGCATTAATATTACCACACAATTTTTTTCTCCAACTGTTTGTTTTATGTTATCTATTAATGCTTCTTTTGTTTTTGCACCTGCAGCATCTTGACTTAATGCATTCCAATCTACATAGCTAATTCCATTGTCCTGCAATGCTCCTTTTATTTCATTTTTTATATTGCGATATCTTCCACCTGTTGATCCTCCTGGAAATCTAAATAAATGTCCATCGTAGTCTATACCTAATGCATTTTTTATGACATTTTGTGTTCGATAATATTCGTCTAAAGTTGCTTGAACAGATGCATATATACTTTGATATGAATGAGTATATCCATGGTTTGCAATATAATGTCCTTCTTTGTATTCTCTTTTTACTATATCTGGATATAATTCCACTCTATTTCCTAATACAAAAAATGTTGCTTTTATATTTTCGTTTTTTAGCAAGTCAAGAATTAGTGGTGTTACAGATTTTGATGGTCCATCATCAAATGTTAAATATGCTATTTTTTCTGAAGAATGATATATATTGTTCATTCCTTGTTTTGCATTTTCAGTATAATTTGGCAAGAAATTTACTACTGAAATGTGCTTATTTTTGTGATTTGTATTATTTTCGATGTCACTTTCATTTGTAGATATTTCTATGTTTTCTTTTGTATTATTTGAGTTATTTTTCTTAATAATTATAAATAGCCCTATTAGCAATATTAAAACTAATATTGCTAATATTGATGCTATTATAATTTTAAATTTTTTATTTTTTGGTTTTACTTCTAATACATCATATATATCATACATATTATACATTTCCTTTTATCTACAATGTTTATTTTCTTTAGCTGCCTGAACTAGCGCTTTAAACAAAGGTGCTGGTCTATCTGGTCTAGATTTAAATTCTGGATGGAATTGACCTGCTATAAAGAATGGATGTGATGTAATTTCTACAATTTCTACTAATTTGCCGTCTGGAGATGTTCCTGAACATATCATTCCTGCTTTTTCAATTTGTTCTCTGTAATTGTTGTTAAATTCATATCTATGTCTGTGCCTTTCTGATATTTTAGTGTTGCCATATATTTTTTCAGCTAATGTTCCTTTTTTTATTTCACAAGGATATGCTCCTAATCTCATTGTTCCACCTTTTTTGTCTACTCCTATTTGATCATCCATTATGTGTATTAATGGATTTTTACATTTTTCATTAAATTCTGCTGAATTAGCATCCTCTAATTTTAATACATTTCTTGCGAATTCTACAACTGCCATTTGCATTCCAAGACAAATTCCTAAAAATGGTATATTGTTTTCTCTTGCATATTTTATTGTTTTTATTTTTCCTTCGATTCCTCTATTTCCAAAACCTCCTGGTACAATAATTCCGTTTAAATCTCCTAGTAGTTTAGGTGCGCTCTCATCAGTAACTGTTTCAGAATCAATATATTTTATTTCTACTTTTATATTATTCGCAAAGCCTCCATGTTGTATACTTTCTGCTACAGATAAGTATGAATCTTCTAATTTTACATATTTACCAACAATTGCGATTTTTACTTTTTCATCATCTCTTGCTCTTATGTCTCTAATCATTTCTTCCCATTTGCTATTATTTGGTTCTTTATTTTCTAAGTTTAAGTATTTACATACTTCTGTAGCTAGTCCCTCTTTTTCAAGCATTAACGGTACTGCATATAAACAGTCTGCTGTTTTATTTTGTATTACACTAGATTTTTTTACATTGCAAAATAGAGCTAATTTATCTTTAATGCTTTCTGGAATATCGCTCTCTGTTCTGCATACTAGAATATTTGGCTGTATTCCTAAACTTTGTAATTCTTTAACTGAGTGTTGTGTTGGTTTTGATTTTAACTCGTTTGATCCATATATGTATGGTAATAATGTAACATGAATATATATAACTTCGTCATGTTCTTTTTCTAGTCCTATTTGTCTTATTGCTTCTAGAAATGGCAAACTCTCAATATCTCCAACTGTTCCACCAATTTCTGTTATTACAACATCAATGTCTGAATTTTCAAAACCGTAGATTCTTTCTTTTATTTCGTTTGTAATGTGTGGTATGACTTGAACTGTTTTTCCTAAATAGTCACCTTTTCTTTCTTTATTTATTACATTCGAATAAATTCTTCCTGTTGTAATACTTGAATTTTTAGTTAAATTTTCGTCTATAAATCTTTCATAATGTCCCAAGTCTAAGTCTGTTTCTGCACCATCATCTGTTACAAAAACTTCTCCATGTTCATATGGACTCATTGTTCCTGGATCAATATTAATATATGGATCAAATTTTTGGATTGTAACTTTATATCCTCTATTTTTAAGCAATCTTCCTAAAGAAGCTGCTGTGATTCCTTTTCCTAAACCTGATACTACTCCTCCTGTAACAAAAACATATTTTGTGCTCATATTTTTCTCCCTTCTAAGAATACAATTACGTTTTTACCGCTTTTGTAAAATAAAAAAAATAGATTAACAAAAAACCGGAAAATTTGGTTTTTTTTTAATCTATCAAAATATATTTATATTTTACCATGAAAAAAAACACTTTGCAACATTTTTCTTCATTTTTTTATGCATGACCTTCTAACTGGTCTAAATTGTCTAAAGCTTTTCCTGTTCCTAAAGCCACACATGATACACTGTCTTGTGCTATCATAACATTTATTCCTGTTTTTTCTTGCAACAGTTTATCTAATCCATCTACTAAACATCCGCCACCAGTCATATATATTCCTCTATCGCTAATATCTGCTGCTAATTCTGGAGGTGTTTTTTCTAATACTGAATGAACAGCATCTACTATCATCATTGCTGGTTCTGTTAATGCTTCCATCATTTCACTAGAGTGAATTGTTAGAGTTTTTGGTAATCCTGTAGTTAAATCTCTTCCTCTTATATCCATTTCCACATCTTGTATTTTAGGATATACACAACCTATATTTACTTTTAAATCTTCTGCTGTTCTTTCTCCTATTATTAGATTGTGTTTCCTTTTTATGAATTTTACAATTGCCTCGTCAAATTTATCTCCAGCTATTTTTAGAGATGTACTAACAACTGATCCTCCTAATGATATAACTGCAACATCTGTTGTTCCTCCACCTATATCTACTATCATATTTCCACATGGTTTTGATATATCTATTCCAGCACCTATCGCTGCTGCTATTGGCTCTTCTATTAAGTATACTCTCCTTGCACCTGCTTTTGATGCTGCATCTATAACTGCTTTTTTTTCTACTTCTGTAACACGAGATGGTATACAAATCATAATTCTTGGTGCAAAAATAAATTTTCCGCATACTTTATTTATAAAATGTTTTAACATTTTTTCTGTAACAGTATAATCTGAAATAACCCCGTCTTTTAGAGGTCTTATTGCAACAATATTTCCTGGTGTTCTACCTAGCATTCTTCTTGCTTCTTGACCAACAGCTAAAACATCTCCTGTTATATTGTCTATAGCAACAACAGAAGGTTCTCTTAAAACGATTCCTTTACCTTTTACATATGCAATTACTGTTGCAGTTCCCAAATCTATTCCTATATCTTGACCAAATCCAAACAATTATTATCTTTCCTTCCCTATATAGTATGTTACATTTTCGTTACAATTATATTACAATGTTTGTAAAATTTCAACCTATTTTTAGATTTTTTTTGAAGACTTGGTATATATCTTTTATTATTAATATTATAGTCTTGGACTTTCGCTATTTTGCTACTTGAACAAGACTACTTTTTATGTGTTTATGGCATATGCTATGCCAAAGGAATCAAACCTCTTTGATACAAATCCATTGTTATACATTTTTGAACATATCCTCGGTAGTACCCTTAAGTAGCTACCCATCTGGGACAGAAATTTTAATTTCTTCAAACGAATACAAATTTTATTCGCTAGTGTATCGAAGTGCTAGAACGTGAGCACCGGGCGGAACCCATTATTGTTCCACGCATTGCCATTATTCGCATTCGAATTCAACACGCCTGCATTAGCTCTATCATTGCAATTGCCACCGCGATTCAAGAACGATCTGCTAGCTTATTACCGGCTTAATCCCTATAATGTTTGGTATTTATATACTAATGTATTATAATTTTATAAATTTGTTTTAAAAAAATATTCGGTTTGTTCCGACTATTTTTTAATTTTTCTATTTTGTTATTAATATGTGTCAAAATCTGTGTTTTATGCATTACATTCTATCTAAAAATTACCAGTTTAAAAAAATATTTTTCGCACATCATATTTATTGAAAAAGCAAAGAATGTTTTTTCATAATGCAAAATTACAATTTACCAGGAGGTGAAATAATAATGGCATCAAATAATAGTAATATAAAAGCTGTTCCAGAAGCTATGGACGCTTTAGAAAAATTCAAATATGAAGTAGCTAGCGAAGTTGGTGTAACTTTAAAGGATGGTTACAATGGAAATATATCAGCTAGAGACGCTGGTAGAATCGGTGGTAACATGGTAAGAAAGTTAATACAACAAGCTGAAAACCAAATGATTGGTAAATAGTTTGTAATATAACTATAGTGCTATAATAAGACAGGAATATTATTTTGCTTTTTTATACATAAAAAGGCAGGATTGTGTTCCTGCCTTTTTTCACTAAAATCAACATATTTTATAAATTCTTATACATTTCTGGCATTGACGAAACAAGTTGCATTGATTTTATAAAGTATAAGACTCCTATAATACATAATAGCACTAACATAATCCTTGCAAGCACTATAACTGTATACATTGATACTCCCATTAATTTACTTATTGTTTCAATCACTCCTAAATGAATATCATCAACTCCACCTTGAATAGTTTGTTCATGTAATGTTAGTAGTTCTTCATATGGTTCTTCATATATTTCTGATAGTCTCTTAATTACATCCGTATCTGGATGTGACAATCCTCTTTCCCAGTTTCTTAAATCATTACTTGTAACTTTTTTCATACCTATTTTTTCAAGAAGTGCTTCATAATCAAGTCCATTCTTTCTTCTCAAGTATGCTAATCTAGTTCCAAATTCATTATATTTCATATATTTCCCCTTATTTCTTATAAACTTTATCTTATGCTTCTGGTTCTACTAAACCATAATTTTTTGATTCTTTTAATCTAAATATTACATTAACTTTATTTGTATCTACATTTATAAATGTGTAAAAATTGTTTTGTGGTTTTTCTTGTAATTTTAATTTTGCATCTTCTACACTCATTGGTTTTACTTCATAATATATTGTTTTTATTACTTCATTTTCTATTTCTACTTTTGATTGCATTTCATCAATTAATTCTCTTTGTTTTATTGAGTCTTCTTTAGTTTGTTTATCTCTTTTTGTTTTCATTTTTCTGATTTGACCTTCTAATATATCTATATCCTTATCAATTGATGCATATAAATCTCTTGTAGCTGAAACCGCTCTAAATGTACATTGTTTTACAGTCACTTGCATTTCTGCGATTTGTTCTGTTCCTTCTGCTTTTATTGTAACGCCTACCTCGAACTCCTCAAAATATTTTTGTATCCTTTCCATTTTCTTTTCAACATATGTTTTAATTGCATCTGTTGTTTTTAAATCTTTCCCTGTTATTTTTATATTCATATTCTTCATCCTTTCATATATTCTTCTTGTATTTCTATTTTCATTGTTATTATATATGATTAAAAAATATAAGTCAATATTTTGCAAAAAAATACCCCCGCCTTAGCCGATAGTTGCCAAGAAATTTTACGGACCTGTACTCACACAGGTGGGTGCCTACCTGAATACTCATGGGCTTCTTACATAAATGCAAGCATGCACGCCATATCCAGAGGTCAGCTCCCTTTTCCAAAACTTGTAGGTTCTAAAATATCTTGTCGCACGTACTACGCAGGGAAATATTATTAACTTATTTAATTTATATATTTATATTACCATATTTTCTAATGCTGTTCAAATCGTACTTTATATTCATTAAGTAGCTTTAAATCGTGATTTATTCGATTTTCTTATTTTATCATGTTTAATCTTCGCTTTTCACATTATTCTTCTATTTCTCTTTTTACACTGCCTCCAAACATTGGTGTTTTATATTGGTCTATAATATATCCTAAATCTTTAGAGAATTCCTTCAACATTACCATTTTTATTGTAATTTCCTTGTTGTTTGTATAGTCATCCATAATTTGTTTTAACTGTTTTATATTCCTCATTTCTGGTTCAATTTCCTTTGGATATAATTTAACCCTATTTACTAATTTTTCTTTTATAGTCATTATATCCTCATTACTTGCACAAGAAATTCTTTGGAACATTTGGAATACATCATAATATTTAAATATTGGTACATTCATACATTCTTGGTCAAAACGTTCATAGAAAGTTTCCATTTTCATTGGAATGCACTTAAATATTTCATCAGCTTTCTCCATATACATCTTATCTTTTAGTTGCATATTTAGTTGATTGAAATGTTTTAAGATTTCTTCTATATCTGCATCTGTTTCACCTACAGTGATTTTTGAAAGTTCTTCTTCTACATTCTCACAATATTTAGAATTTAATGAAGATATATTCATTCCATTAAAGAAAAGACTTTTTATTGTTTTTATGTCATAATTTATTAAATCTTTTTTTATAAAATAGCTAAAATATACAAATATTTTTACAATGTCAATTAGTTCTAGTCTTCCATTTTTTACATCATCTACAATTTCTTCAATTATGCTTGGGAATTGATCATCATTAATTTTCCAATATTCTTCTGTTAATAACCTTTTATATGCTGGTAATTTATCTGTATCTACAGTATTTATAATTACCTCCATGTTGTCCTTAAATACCTTCATATCAAAAATTCTTGTACGCACATATATTTCTATAAATTTGAAGAAACGATATTCTGATTTAAAGTTATAGTAATAATTACTATCAAATTCCTTAATATAGAATTGCCTATTATCTGTTATTAAAACCCTAGAAGATACTAATATTGCTTTATATTCTTCGTTGTCTTTTATATTTACAAACTTTTCTTTTGTAATTTTTCCTGCTTTTATTTCAAAAGATACAGCTATGGTGAATATTAACATAGTTTGTAGTACCCTGTTATTAGTATTTGGATATTGCTGACTTACCATTTCAAATATTTTTCTAAAGTCATTTAATGCATGTTTTAAAATTCTTAGGTTTTTAGTTCCACTTTTATTGAATGTAGATATAATTAACCCTGTATTTGCTCTTAAAAATCTAATTAGTTCTGCATTGTTTTCATATCTCATTAATAATCCGTTTATTATATAATTAAATTCTGGAGCATATTCAAAAGTTTCACCAATTAATTTTTCTTTTATTCTTTCATAATCATTTGCTTTGTCAAATACATATTCAATTTTATCTCTTATTTTTTCTACCATTGGAACATCATGTTTTTCTAAAGAACCTTCTTTATCCAATAAGTATGTAGCAATGAATGTTTTCATTTCCAAATTGCTACTTTTTAATTTTGTAGATAATTCTTTTTCATTACATATAATTATAGTTTTTATATGATCATGTTCAACGAAATTGTTAATGTAACCTAAAATATCTATAACATCTACATTAGCTCTTTCCAAGTCGTCAAAGCATAAAACTTTATCGTCTGTTGAGAAAAATTCTTCATAATCTATTTTATCGCCATTTTGGCTAACTCCAAAAAAGTTTGCCATATCTAATCCAGTTTTTGCATATTCTGGTATTGTTGTTTGATTATGAACATCCATATATCTTTTTAAGTTTTTATCCATTAACTGGGTAGTTTCAATGAATATTTTTTTACTGATTTCTTCCAAATTAGAAATTCCATATAAAGACATATATATTGGCGTGTATCTTCTCCCATTAAATTGCATTGTTTCTATTTTATTTCTAATTCTATTATTCCAAAAGTAAGTTTTTCCGCTTCCCCATTCACCATTTATCATAATAGCATAATCTGTATAATCTGCTCTTACATAATCTAAAATGCTTTCTACTAAATCCTCCATAAAATTCCTCTCCTTCGTAATATTTTTAGTAAGTTGCAATTACTTGCAATTGCTAATTTATATCTGTTTTCTCTATGTTGAATCTTTTGCTATAGTTAGTACATCTACCATACTTGCTCCTGACATTTTTAGCATCCTACTACACTCATTTACTGTGCTCCCTGTTGTATATACATCGTCAAATAACAATACTTTTTTATCTTGTATTTTTTCTGTGTTTATTACATCATAGGCATTTTGTACATTCTGTTGCCTTTCTTTTCGAGTTAATGTACTTTGTGGCACAATGTTTTTGGTTTTTATTAAAATATCTTTTTCAAAGTGTAATATATTTGTTTTATCACATATTTTTCTTGCAATAAGCTCTGTTTGGTTGTATCCTCTAATTTTCTTTCTTGACTTGCTTATTGGTGTTGGAATAATTATATCATAATTTTTTAAAAATCCACATATTTTTTTATTTTTTACAATAAAATTTACAAACATTTCATTTAAATATGCTTTGTCTTTAAATTTGTACTGTATTATTTTTTCTTTTATTATTCCATCATACTCAAATAAATATAAGTGTCTTACAAAATTTTTGTCAGAATAATTGTTTATTTTGCATTGTAACATTTCATTAATTTTGTTTTCACACTTTTTGCATATTGGTTCTTTGCATATTTTCTCACATATTCCACAAGTTTGTGGATAAATGAAATCTAAAATTTGTCCTATAATTTTTAATCACATTCCTTTCTTTTTGTAACTTTTTTGGGGCAAAAAAAGAGGAAAATTTTTTATTTTCCCCCAATTGTATGTTATTTATTTATCCATTCTTCAACCTTTAATAGTTGTCCCTTTGATGCTTCTTTTATTTTATTTAGGTTTTCTATATTTACCTCGCAAAACATATCTTCTTTTATTATCATATCTTCTTTAATGTCTCCAAGGCTGCAATAGTTTTCTTTATTACATAATTTTAATTCTTCTATTACATTGTCTATTTTTTTACTATATGATATAACATAAAATTTTTGTTTAAATACATATGATAAAATCATTGCATGGAATTTTAAACATATGTTATATTCCATTGAGCTATATATTTCCATGAATTTATCCATGTTTCCATCATAACTTACTACTTTTACCATATCTTTATATTTATTTGGCAATATCGCTGTAATATCATTTATTGCTTTCATATCTCCCTCAGGTTCGCAGTAAGAAAATAAATATACTTCTTTTCCCTTATCAATATAGTACATTATATTGTTAGCCATCATTTTTAAATATTGCTCTTTTTTATCTTTTTCTTTTCTTATACTCAAATCTATTATTGTTATTCCTATGGTGTTTTTCTTGGTATTAATTGGCTCAAATTCATAGTCAAATACTAAATCTGGCGCATATCTTATTGAACTTATATCTTTAAATAAATCATACGAATAAATATCTCTAAAGCACAAATCTGTACAATTTTTGAATGTGTCTTTACACAATTTAAAATATTCTTCTGTTTGATATGGTCCAAAATTAGAACTAACATAGAAGAAAGGCTTATTTTGCTCTTTGCATTTCTTCATGAATTGATTACAGCCCTCGTCTAAATTATATACTTTTCCGCCCTCCATAAATATTGATCCACCAATATATATAAAGCCATCATATGAATTTATATCTATGTTTTCAAAGTTCTCACTTTTGCCATTTATAATTTGTACATTATTATAACCTTTTAGTATTTCTTTGTACTTATCCTCTACAAAGTTAATAACGAATTGTTCATTTGGGTATTTGTCTAAAAGCATTTTTATAAACAAGTCATCACCCAAATTTTGTCTTGCATATGCCATTAAAAATATTTTTTTCATATTTTAATACTATCTCCCTTGTAATTTTGCTTTTATTTGATTCCAAATTTCATTGGTTCTTAAATAATCTTTGTAATTTTTCTCTACATTCATATCAGCTTTTTCTAAAGCTTGTATTACCTCACAAAAATCCACTGTACTAAATAATGCATCTATTTGTGGTATGCTACTTTCTAGTTTTTGTTTAATTATTTTTATATTTTCTTTATATTCTTTTTTATTAGTAATGTACATAAATAAAGGTTTATATTTAATCCATCCTAATGATGCTTGTAAAAATCTATTTTCAATATTTTCTTCTGTACTAATTTTTCTTAATGCCTTAGGATATTTTCCTTTCATAATACCTGTGTATTTTAAAAATCCATCATGGAAATGATAAACTGGTATTCTTTTTACTATACTGTCTTTTAACATTGTTGAGAAAAATGTATCTTCTCCTCTTGCACCTTCTGGATTATAGAATGCCGGAATTCTATCGAGATTCTTTAAGTTTAAACATAAGGTTGACCCTGCTATCCACTTTCCAAATCCATCATATTGTATTTCATATTCATGCCCTTCAAGTATTTCCCTACTTGCATATGTTACACCATTATCTTTTTGGAACCTTTCTTTGATAGTATTCCAGTTTACAATATCGTTACTTATGCTTTCTATGAAATTTTTAAAATCTTCTTCGTTTATTTGGCTTCCGAAATCTACATATGGTATTGGTGAAATATATCCACAATGATATCCTATTGTTATATCGCTATTTTCTATATATTTTAAATGTTCTGTGATGTTTTCTTGTTCGTACCATTCTATGCTTTTATCTTCATTTTTTACAACTGCTACTGGATATTCGTCATCATCCCAAAATAATAAGTAATCTATTCGATTTTTTACTGCATAATACATTAATGTATTTCTTCCTTTTGCATGTCCATGTCCAAATATTAGCTCTACATCTTTTTTACTAAAAGAATGCCTTGAAATAAGTTTTTTCTTTTCTTCTTCTATGTCTTCAGGAGTTATATATTTTATTCTTATGTTTTTATAAGCATCTGGTATAATGCTATAAAAATCTGTTCTTTTTGTATATTGATAACTCAAATCATATAGTATAAAGATAGTAAATTTTATTTGTTTACCTATTAAATTTGTTTGCTTTAATATGTTATTGTAATAGCTATTTATTAGTCTACATACATTAGGTCTGCCTGTTACAAAACCAATTCCCATGTTTATAACTTCATCCATTTTATTTCTCCTTAGCATTGTTTATTGTTAACTCCCTAATTATACTATATTTTTTCATTTCAGTCAATTATATATACATATTTCTTAATATTTACATTTATTTCTATTTTTCTCAGCATTTTTCATGTTTTCTAAATATTTTAAAACTCTTTGAGAATTTTTATAAAAAAAATAACTAGCATTTTTAATTAATACTAGTTATTCTTGCTATTATTTGTTTTTCATAATTTTCATCTTTTATATCTTTAATATTTAATCTTTCTTCTTCACTCTCGGCTTTGGCTCCCATTACACCTTGTTCACCCATGTATTTTGACTCTATCTTTATTTTAGTTTTAGCCTTTCTTAAATACCATTCGTATTCAATATCTACATGTCCTATATCTATTGCTTTATATCCCAACTTATGTAAATCATATGCAAGTACAGTTGCTGTTGGTCCTAATGCAAGTAGAATCAAATTATTCTTACTTGTTTTCTTTATTTCTTCTAATATTGAATCATATTTTAAAAATGCATTTTCTGGAGGGCATAGTATTCTTTTTATTGTTCGCATATTATCAAATAAATCATTTCCTACACCTAATCTACTTTTTTCTCCCTCTACAATTACAACATCTCTATCATTCCACAATTCTTTTAGCATTTTAACATAGTTTGCAACATTGCTCTTATCTTTATAATCTAAATAAAATCTAGATATTTGTGCAGAATAGTATTTTTTGTTGGGATTAATCAACTTTTCCATTTTTTCTTCATTTTTTTGTAGCCAGTCTACCCAATATTCTTTAGCAAAACCTTCATATAATTCACAGTTTTGTGGGTTCAAAGCTATTGGTAAGCCTATTAGTAAATTTGGAACATTACTATTTAATATCTCTTTCAATCTATTTGCTAACTCTTCATTATATGGCTGAAAATACAAACCAATCTTTTCTATGTATGATAGTTCTCCATCTCCAAATCTTGCTATAGATACATTTGGTTCATATAACTTTTGTATAGTTTCTTCTGAACTTGCTATATTAAACTTACTATTTTTCATATTTTCCTCTCTTGTCTGTAAGTGCTCTATATCGTTTAGTTTTATTAGTTTAAATCCTTTTTCAGTATATATTAATTCATTTATACTAGTATTTTTTTGACTATATTCTTCTCTTTTTATTTTAAATGGTTCATTAGTAACTTTTCTCAAGAATGCTTCTATTGCTACTCCATGTGACGAAATTAATACTGTATTTCCAAAGTTTTCTTTCGCAATTTTTTCTATTTCTTTATACATTCTATCTGCTACTTCTTGTGAACTTTCTTGTTGCTGGATTTCCATTATTTCATTGGTCTCTTCATGTAATTTTCTTATTTTAGGATTTACTTTATCTACTTCTTCCCATTTCCAACCATCATATATCCCAAAATCCATTTCGCACAAATTATCTGATGTAATAATTTTGCAATTATTAATTTCTGCTATAGGCTGAACTGTTTTTATTGCTCTTCCAGATGTACTAGAATATATTTTATCAAATTTTATTTGTTTTAATCTTTCTACTAATTTGTTTATATATTCATATCCATCTTTGGTTATTTCCGAATCTACTCTTCCTAATAATCTCTTTTCTACATTGCCTATTGTTTGTGTATGCCTTACTATATAGATTTTAGTTTCCATATTTTACATCCTTTATTTCTTTTAGTTTGCCGAAATTTAATTTGTAATTTCTCTTTGGCATTACTCCCAATTCAACTCCATTTTCAATAGAATTTAATACTGTATCTATTCTTTCTACTAAATTGTTTGTTTCATTTCTAATAAAGCTCATTAAATATGGCTTGTATGCTTGTGGAGTTATTTCATATAATTTCATTACATTTTCTAGCATTTTATACATATCACTACATCTTCTTATTGATGGAGTAGACATTATACTGCCTTCTCTATTTCTGTAATAGTTATATATTGGGAAGGCTCCATATCCTACTTTATCTGCTAAAATTGTAGCTTTTATAGAATATACCATATCTTCATAGTACATATCTTTTATAAATTCAAGTTTCTTTTCTTCTATGAATTTTCTTCTCCAACATTTACTTGAAACTGCAAAATGCATATCACACGCAATTCTTGCTTCTTTAGTTGAATTCATTTTATTTGGTATATAACATTTATTGCTTCCACCAACATATTGTACTCCAAAATAGCAAATGTCTAAATTTTTATCTCCTATTGTTTTGTTAATTCTATCTAAGGTATCATTACTATATAATGTATCGTCTGCATCCAAATACAAAATATATTCTCCAATTGCTTTTTTTATTGCTTTATTTCTTGAAGCTCCTAATCCTATATTTTTTCTATTATTTATAATTCGTATATTCTTGTATGTTTTTAATATTTTTAATGTTCTATCTGTGGAACCATCATTTACAACTATTAATTCGTAATCTTTAAAAGTTTGCTTTGTTATACTATCTATGGCAGTTTCAATATATTTTTCAACATTATATGCAGAAATTATAATGCTGAATCTTTTTGATTTACTCTTTATCATAAAATTCCCCCGATAATTTTAATTATAATACTTTTTATGTAAGTAGTCAACCAAAAAGTTCATACATTATCTTAATATTTTATTAAATACTATTTCTCTACATCTAGCTTTATATGTACTTCTTTTAATTGTTTTTCGGTAACAACACTTGGTGCTCTCATAAGTAAATCTCTTGCTTTTTTGTTCTTTGGAAATGCTATTACCTGTCTTAAATTTTCTTCGTTTGCAATTAACATTACCATTCTATCCAATCCAGGCGCTGCACCTGCGTGTGGTGGTGTTCCATATTGGAAAGCATTAAATAATGCTCCAAATCTTTCTTCTACATCTTTTCTTGAATATCCTGCTATTTCAAATGCTTTTACCATTAACTCTGGATCATGATTTCTTACCGCTCCTGATGCCATCTCATATCCATTACATACAACATCATACTGGTATGCTAATATTTCTAGTGGATTTTTATTTAATAAGCTATCCATTCCACCTTGTGGCATAGAAAATGGATTGTGGTTAAAGTCTATTGTTCCTTCATCTGATAATTCATACATTGGAAAATCTACTATAAAACAAAAACGATATACATCTTTTTCTAGTAAGTCTAGTCTTTTACCTAGTTCTATTCTGATTCCACCTGCAATTTTTTGTGCAGTTTCTAATTTATCTGCAATGAAGAATATTGCAGAATTTTTTTGTGCTTTGGTTAATTCAAGTAATTTATTTTTTTCCTCTTCATTAATAAATTTTGAAATTCCTCCGCTTAAGTTTTTATCTTCTTCTACTTTTACCCATGCCAATCCCTTTGCTCCTAATTCTTCAGTCGCAAATGTAGACATATTATCAAAGAATTTTCTTGGTTGTTCAACTGCATTTTCTACACAAATTACTTTAACAGTTTTATCTTTAAATGCATTGAATTCCGTGTTATTAAAAATTTCTGTTGCATCTTCTATAATTAATGGATTTCTTAAATCTGGCTTATCTATACCATATTTATCCATTGCTTCTTTATATGTAATTCTTCTAAATGGACCCTTATCTACTTTCCATGTAGAATGTTTTTCAAATACATATGGTATAACTTCTTCTAATACTTTAAATACATCTTCTTGTGTTGCAAAAGACATTTCAAAATCTAGTTGATAAAATTCTCCTGGTGCTCTATCTGCCCTTGGATCTTCATCTCTAAAACATGGTGCAATTTGATAATACTTGTTAAATCCTGCTACCATTAATAACTGTTTAAATTGTTGTGGTGCCTGAGGCAATGCATAAAACTCTCCTGGATGTAATCTGCTTGGTACTAAGAAATCTCTTGCACCCTCTGGCGATGAATTGGCTAGTATTGGTGTTTGAATCTCTGTAAAGCCTAATTCGTCCATCTTATTTCTTAAAGTTTTCATAATTTGTGATCTTAATAATATATTTTTATGAATATGATCATTTCTTAAATCTAAAAATCTATATTCTAAACGCAAATCCTCTCTTGCAGTATTATCTTCTGTTGTATTTATTTCAAATGGTAATACATTTTTGCATTTTCCAAGCATTGTAATGTTTTTGGCTACCACTTCTATATTACCAGTTGCTATTTTTTCATTTTTACTTGCTCTTTCAACTACTTTTCCAGATACGCTGATACAGCATTCTGTAGTTAAGTCCTCACATTGCTTAATAATATTTTCTTCGTTTTCAATTACAATTTGCGTAATTCCAAATTCGTCTCTTAAATCAATAAATCTCATTCCGCCTAAATTTCTAATTCTTTGTACCCATCCTGCTAATTTAATCTCTTCACCAAGATTTGTTTCGTTTAATTCTCCACAATTGTGTGTTCTATATTCGTTCATGTTTTGCCTCCTAAATTAATATGTTATTATTATATCACTTTTACTGACTATATTACAACATTTTTTATTAATATATATATATATTCTTGTATAATAATCGTCTTGATTTTTTATGTAAAATAGTTTATAATTGTTGTTGTAACTTTAGTGTTTTAACTTTACATTATTTTGGAGGTCAACATGAAAAGCGAAAGCTACACATCTTCACAACAAGAGCCACAGCAAGAACAAGAGGAATTTCTTTTTTTCGTAAAAGAATATTTGGAGTCAAATCATCCTCCTCTATCTGCTGAACACAAAGACGCGGACACGGCATCGTTTTCTTTTGAAGATGGTAAGTATGGTAAAGTAACCGTATTATTCTTCAAGGGAGGACACGATGTTTTCCGCTATTATGCACATTGTGTAAATGCGCCACAAAGCAGTCCTTTATCGAGACTGATTGCTGCTACACCTAATAATACTGCTATTGGCAATTTTTCTGTTCACTATAAAGAGAACAATATTACCAAGCATTATTATATCAATGTTGGTAAAAGCAGTGACGCTATGTAGCCGAAATAACCACCCTATTAGCTAGAATTTAGCATAATTTGGGTGGTTATTTCTTTTTATTTAACAGTATTTTTCTATTTTTTCTTTTACCATATCAATAAAATCATTTACCTTCATTGCACCTGTGTCGCCTTGCTCTCTTGTACGAACTGCAACAGTTTGTTCTTCCTGCTCTTTATCGCCTACTACAAGCATATATGGTATTTTTTGTAATTGTGCTTCACGAATTTTGTAACCAGTTTTTTCATTTCTGCTATCTACTTCAACTCGTAATCCAGCCTCTTCCATTACATCCTTTATTTTTTCTGCATATTCCAAATGCTTTTCAGATATAGGCAAAATTCTAACTTGCACTGGAGAAATCCATATTGGGAATGCTCCTGCAAAATGCTCTGTCAAAAGACCTATAAATCTTTCAAATGAACCATATATTGCTCTATGTACTAATATAGGTGTTTTTTTGTTTCCGTCCATATCTATGTATGAAAGATTAAATCTTAATGGTAATTGGAAATCAAGTTGTATTGTTCCCATTTGCCATTGTCTTCCTAAACAATCTTTCATTTGTATATCTAATTTTGGTCCGTAGAATGCTCCGTCCTTTTCTTTTATAGGATAATTTCCTTCGCCATACATTTCATTTAGTATTGATTTCAATTCCTCTTCTGCCTTATTCCACAACTCTATATCTCCCATAAAATCGTCTGGTCTGGTTGAAAGTGCTGGAACAAATTCTAATCCAAATACTCCATAAAATACTTTGGCAAGTTCCAAAATGCTCTTTATTTCGTCTTTAATTTGTGTTTCAGTTATAAAATTATGAGAATCATCTTGTCTAAACTCTCTAACTCTAAATAATCCATTTAACTGTCCTGATTTTTCGTTTCTATGAATAACATCAACATCATTAAATCTAAGAGGTAAGTCTTTATAACTTCTTAACTTAGTTTGGTAAACCTTTATAGCATTAGGGCAGTTCATTGGCTTTATTGCTTGTTCATTGCCATCAGCATCAGTTAAAACATACATATCCTCTTTATAGTGATCCCAATGCCCAGATGTTTTCCATAACTCACTGCTATTTATCTGTGGACCTGAAAACTCCATATATCCTCTTTTTTTATGTTCTTTTCTCCAAAATGAAATTAATGTGTTCATTATTGTTAAGCCATTTGGTAGCCAATATGCCATACCAGGTGCAGTTTCGTCAAAGAAAAATAATTCTAGCTCTTTACCTAATTTTCTATGATCCCTCTTCTTTGCTTCTTCAATCATATTAATATATTCTTCTAATTGACTAGTCTTTGGGAAAGAAATACCATAAACCCTTTGTAACATCTTATTATGCTCATCACCTCTCCAATAAGCACCAGAAGCAGACAACAATTTTACCGCCTTCACTTTACCAGTACTCATTAAATGTGGACCTGCACATAAATCTACAAACTCACCTTGCCTGTAAAAAGAAATTTCTTCACCATCTGGCAACTCTTTTATCAACTCAACCTTATATGGTTCTTTTCTCTCCTCCATAAACTTAATTGCTTCATCTCTTGGCAAAGTAAACCTTTCAATTGGTAAATCTTCCTTAATAATCTTCTTCATTTCATTTTCAATTTTTTCAAAATCATCTGAAGAGATATTCCTATCAACATCAAAATCATAGTAAAAACCATCATCGATTGCAGGTCCTATTGTAAGCTTTATATTACTATCATTATCATATAACCTTTTAATAGCCTGTGCCATAATATGAGATGTAGTATGCCAGTAAGCCTTCTTGCCCTCTTCAGAATCAAATGTCAAAATACTCACTTCACAATCATGTTCCAATTTAGTTCTCAAATCCTGTACCTTGCCATCTACCAAAGCCACAGTAGCAACCCTTGCTAAGCCCTCACTAATTTGCTTTGCAAGTTCTATAACACTGCATCCTTTCTCAACCTCCTTAATAGAGCCATCTTTCAACCTAACATTCACCATTGATTTTTCCGTTGTTTTTTCCATAACATATTACCTCCTTATCATTGTCCAATTGGGGACGGTTCTTTTTTGGACATTTTGTCCAATTAGGGACGCTTCTCCAATTTTTATTTTAGTATAAAAAAATACACATCCCAAATGCATATTAAAATTGCATTTAGGTGTGCTTTTATTACACGGTTCCAACCTAATTTTTAACTTATTTTAATTATAACGTAATTACCGCTTAGTTTTGCTAAGAACTTTGTAAGAGTAGTATTTCAAATACATTTTCTTAAGTTAGCTTTCAGCCTATGACTAACTCTCTCTTTAAGCAACCCTTATTTTACTTGTTTCTTATATTGTTTTTATTATTTTTACATATTGTTATTTTACTACTTTATTTATTCGTTGTCAATATAACATAAAAAATTACATAAAAAAACTGCTAGACATGCTTGATGCTTAACAGTTTTTTTATTATTTATATGTTTTTTAGTGTGTTGCTTTGTATATTTTTTAGAGAAGCGTCCCTAATTGGACAAAATGTCCAAAAAAGAACCGTCCCCATTTGGACACTATTATAATAGTTGTAATAGTGCAGTTGGAGCTGCATCTCCTTTTCTTACACCTGTTTTTACAATGCGTGTGTATCCACCAACATTGTTTGTATATTTTGGTGCTATTTCGTTGAATAGTTTTGATGTTAAATCTACATTTTTTCCATCTGCATCTTTAACTTTGTTAATCATTTTCATCATTTTTCTTCTTGCATTTAATCTAGATGGCATGTCTTTTTGTTTTTGTACTGTTTTTTCTTCTTTTACAACTCTTAAATATTCTTTACCGTTTTTGCTTTTTACTTTTTCGGTTTCTTTATTTCCGTTACCATCTAATTTTGCTGTAACTACTTTTACATCAACCATTTCATAGTTATCTTTTTCTTTAACAGCTAGTGCAATCAAACTATCTGCTATTGCTTTTACTTCTTTAGCTCTAGTTTCTGTTGTTTCAATTTTACCATGTAAAATTAAATCAGTTGTTAAAGTTTTTAACATTGCTAATCTTTGGTCTGTAGTTCTTCCTAATTTTCTATTTCTAGCCAATTTATTCACCTCTTATTAATTTTTTAGTTACTTGTTATATTTATTAAGCCTATATTTTATTAAGTTTTGCCTACTTTTTCTTGTTTAATCTTCTTCAGCTGCGAAATCTAATCCTAATGAATGTACTTTATGAGTAATTTCGTCTAATGATTTTTTACCTAAATTTCTTACTTTCATCATTTCATTTTCTGTTTTATTAGTTAAGTCTTCTACTGTAGATATTCCAGCTCTTTTTAAACAATTAAAAGATCTAACTGACAATTCTAATTCTTCAATAGACATTTCTAATACTTTCTCTTTTTTAGATTCTTCCTTTTCAATCATTACTTGAGTATTTTTTGTGGTTTCTGATAAATCTATAAATATTTCCAAATGTCCTGTCATAACTTTAGCAGCTAAGCTTAAGGCTTCATATGCTTTTAGGCTTCCATCTGTCCATATTTCCATAATTAATTTATCATAATCTACCATTTGTCCAACTCTTGTGTTTTGAACTTGATAATTAACTTTTTTTACTGGAGTATATATAGAGTCGATTGGTAATACAGATATATCTTGATTTGGTTTTTTATTTTTATCTGCACTGTTGTATCCTCTTCCTCTATCAACTGTCATTTCCATTTTTAAAGTTCCACCTTCTGAAACAGTAGCAATATGTAAGTCTGGGTTTAATACTTCTACTGTACTGTCAGTAATAATGTCTCCTGCTGTAACTTCTCCTTCTCCTTTAAAGTCGATTCTTATAGTTTTTTCTTCATTATCAAATGTTTTTAATCTAACACTTTTCAAATTAACTATTATTTCTGGTACATCTTCAACAACATTTGGTATTGTTGAAAATTCATGTACCACACCATCTATTTTTACACTTGTTATAGCACTTCCTGGAAGAGACGACAATAATATTCTTCTTAATGAATTTCCAATTGTTACACCATATCCTCTTTCTAATGGTTCGCATACAAATTTTGCATAATTGTTATCCTCATCTACTTCTAAACATTCTATATTTGGCTTTTCAAATTCTATCATTTTTACCTCCCTATATTAAGGTCTACTTAATTACTATTTTGAATAAAGCTCTACTATTAAGTGTTCTTCTACTGGTAAGTCGATGTCTTCTCTTGTTGCAAGTCTTATTACTTTTCCACTTAACTTCTCAGCGTCTTTTTGTAACCATGCTGGAACTGGTCTTGAAGCTAATGCTTCAACATTCTCCTTTATAACTGGACTATCTTTTCTAATTTCTCTAACAGCTATAACATCTCCTTCTTTTACTAAGTATGATGCGATATCTACCTTTTTACCATTTACTTCAAAATGTCCATGATTTACAAGTTGTCTTGCTTGTGGTCTTGAACTGCCATATCCTAATCTATATACAACATTGTCTAATCTACTTTCTAATATTTGAAGTAAGTTATCTCCAGTAATTCCTTTTTTATTTGAAGCCATCTCAAAATATTTTCTAAATTGCTTTTCTCCTACTCCATAAAATGCTTTTGTTTTTTGTTTTTCTCTTAATTGAGTACCGTATTCAGAAAGTTTACCATTCTTTTGTCCATGTTGTCCTGGTGCATAATTTCTTCTAGAAATTGCACATTTATCAGTATAACATCTTGTACCCTTTAAGAATAGTTTTTGACCTTCTCTACGGCAAATACGGCATTGTTCATCTTTATATCTTGCCATAATGTTCTTTACACCTCTTTCATAAAATTATTTGATTTATTTTCTTCTTATTTTTTACTATTATAAATTTGCTATTATACCCTTCTTCTTTTTGGTGGTCTACAACCATTATGTGGTATTGGCGTTACATCCTTAATAGCACTAATTTCTAAACCAGCAGTTTGAAGTGAACGAATTGCAGCTTCACGACCTGAACCTGGTCCTCTTACGAATACTTCTACAGTTTTTAATCCATGTTCCATACCTGCTTTAGCAGCTGTTGTTGCAGCTTCTCCAGCAGCAAATGGTGTGCTTTTTTTAGAACCTTTAAAACCTAATTCTCCTGCACTTGCCCATGAAATTACATTTCCTTGTGTATCTGTAATTGTAACGATTGTATTATTAAATGTTGAATGAATATGTGCTGCACCTTTTTCAATATTTTTTCTATTTTTTCTAGGTGTTTTCTTTACTACAGTAGTTTTCTTATTAGCCATTTGGTTTTATACCTCCTTATTTTTTACTCTTACTAACTAATTTTCTTGGACCTTTTCTTGTACGAGCATTAGTTTTTGTTCTTTGTCCTCTTACAGGTAGTCCTCTTCTATGTCTTAATCCTCTATAACAACCAATTTCAGTAAGTCTTTTGATATTTAAGGCAACTTCTCGTCTTAAATCACCTTCTAATTTGTATTCATCTTCTTCAAGTACTTTTCTTATACTGCTTACTTGGTCATCAGTTAAATCTTTTACTCTTGTATCTGGGTTAACTCCAGCTTTTTTTAGTATTTTTTGAGAACTTGAAAGTCCTATTCCATAGATATAGGTAAGTCCTACTTCAACTCTTTTTTCTCTAGGTAAATCTACTCCTGCTATACGAGCCATATATTTTTGCACCTCCAAAATTATTGTTTTTGTTATTATATCTTTCAATAAAAGTGAAATGTACATGAACCGGATTACTTCATGTAAGTGTCTTTTTTCTACTCAATATAAATGTATATAAACACAAAACTATATTTATCAGCCGCTACATAGTTTTGTGTTAATATCAATTGTTTTTTACTATCCTTGTCTTTGTTTGTGTTTAGGATTTTCACAAATTACTCTTATTTTTCCTTTTCTTTTTATAACCTTACACTTTTCGCATATTGGTTTTACAGATGGTCTTACTTTCATTTCTTTCACCTCTCTTAGTTTTATCTATTTTTGGGTTAAAAGTTTTATTTATATAAAATTAAAATGATGTATATCACTTTAATTATTTAGCACGCCATGTGATTCTACCACGCGATAAATCATAAGGTGAAAGTTCTACTTTTACTTTATCTCCTGGTAGTATTTTGATATAATTCATTCTTAATTTTCCAGAAATATGTGCCAATATTTGATGCCCATTTTCTAGTTCTACTTTAAAATTAGTATTTGGTAATGTTTCTACAACAGTTCCCTCTACTTCAATTACATCTTCTTTTGCCAATTTTTTCACTCCTTTTAAGTTTAAAATGTTTCATAAGCATTTTTAACTTTACACAATTAGCTTATATATTATATATTATTTTCTAATTATTGTCAATATTTCTGGTTCATTTTCTGTAATTAATATTGTATTTTCATAATGTGCTGATAATTCTCCATCTTCTGTTATTATTGTCCAGCCATCTTCTAATTGCAAAATATCTGGTTTTCCTGCCATAACCATTGGCTCTACTGCTAGTGTCATGCCTGGTTCTAGTCTTATACCTCTACCAGCCTTTCCGTAATTAGGTATACCCGGATCCTCATGCATACTTCTTCCTATACCATGACCTTGGAACTCTTTTACAACACTATAGCCTTTTTTTTGCACAAATTCGCCTATTGCATGAGATATATCTCCAATTCTATAACCTGGTTTTGCAAATTTTATTCCTTCATAGAAAGCTTGCTTAGTTACATTTATTAAATTTTGCGCTTTAGAGCTAATTTTTCCTACTGCATATGTTCTTGCTGCATCTCCATTGTATCCATTTTTGTATGCTACTAAATCAACACTAACAATATCTCCATCCTTTAGTACAACTCTAGAAGATGGGATTCCATGGATTACTTCATCATTGACAGAAGCACATATTGATGCTGGAAAATCCATAACTCCCTTTTCTCCACTTGGATAGCCTTTTTCAGCTGGGATTCCTCCGTTTTCTCTTATTACTTTTTCTGCAACCCTATCTAACTCTAAAGTTGTTATTCCTGGTCTTATTATTTTTGCGATTTCTTCATGTACTAATGCTGTTACTCTACAAGCTTCTCTCATTAACTCTATTTCTCTTTTTGACTTAATTTCTACCATTTTAGAAATTCTCCTTTAAATCTGCAATTACATCTTCTGCAACTTCTTTTCCAAATCTGTTTATTCTTTCACTTACTTCTTCTGTGCGAAGAACATTCTTGTTGCTATAAAATTCAACTAAAGGACTTGTTTGTTTAAAATATGTGTCTAATCTACTTTTTACTGTTTCCTTTGTGTCATCTTTTCTTTGTATTAAATCTGATCCACATACATCGCACTTTCCTTCTACTTTTGGTGGATTTAATTTTAAATTAAACACTGTTTTGCAATTTTGATTTGAGCAAATTCTTCTTGTTACAATTCTTTCTATTACTTCTTCCTCTGGTGTTGTTAAATTTATAACTACATCTACTTTTTTTCCTCTTTTTGCAAAAAATCTATCTAATTCTTCTGCTTGTTCTATAGTTCTTGGAAATCCATCTAATATAACTCCATTTTCCATATCTGGCTGTTCTAATCTATTTTCTACTATTCTTATTGTTAAATCATCTGGAACCAAAGCCCCTTTTGATAAATATCCATCTAATTCTTGTCCTAAAGCATCTTTCTTTGCAATACATTCTCTAAAAATATCTCCACTTGATAAATGTGGTAGATTTAATCTTTCTTTCAAAATGGCTGCTACTGTTCCTTTTCCTGTTCCAGGTGCACCTAACATAATAATATTCATAATAACACTCCTCATCTCTTTAAATTTTAATACTCCTATAATATACATCTTTTTTTGCAATTTTTCAAGAGTTTTTATGTATAATATATTATATTATGTATAATAATTGCTTTGAACTTATTTCTAAATCCAAAGCAATTTTATATATTTTTACGGCATTTTGCCAACTTGCATTTTTTATTAGAGAAGCGTCCCTATTTGGACAAAATGTCCAAAAAAGAACCGTCCCTATTTGGACTATTCCAAAAATCCCTTATAATGTCTCATCATTAATTGAGATTCTAATTGTCTAACTGTTTCTAATGCAACACCAACTACGATAAGTATTGATGTTCCACCAAATGCAACATTCATTCCAGTAAATCTCATTAGCATTGGTAAAATTGCTATTAAGGCTAGGAATAAACCTCCAAACCATGTTAATTTTGAAATAATAGAAGATAAATAATCTGCTGTTGGTTTTCCAGCTCTTATTCCTGGTATAAATCCTCCATTTTTCTTAATATTGTTTGCAACTTCTGCTGGGTTAAATGTTGCGTATGTGTAGAAGAATGTAAATCCTATTATTAATAATAAATATACTATTGCGTTAGCAATTGAATATCCAATTGGTACACTTGATGTTGATGTAGCAATTGAAAACTTATATACTCCTGCCCAGAAACCTGTTTGTGTTGATATATCTTTTATAAATATTTGTAATATCATTGCAGGAAATGTCATAAATGATGATGCAAAAATAACTGGCATTACACCTGCCATAGCAAGTTTTAATGGAATATGTGTATTTTGTGCTCCAACCATTTTTCTTCCTACTACTTTTTTAGAATATTGTACTGGTATCCTTCTTTCAGCTTCTTGTACAAATACAACTCCGGCAACTAATATAATAGCTCCAATTATTATTCCAAGTGATAGTAATAATCCACTTGTGCTAAATGAACCTGTTCCCATTATTAATCCCCATATTGTAGTAACAACTGATGGTAGGCTTGAAATAATACCTATAAAGATAATTATTGAAATACCATTTCCTATACCTTTACTTGTTATTTGCTCTCCTAACCACATTAATAAAGCTGTTCCTGTTAATAAAGATAATACCGTTAAAAATCCTGTTAAGAATCCTGGCTCAACAAATACTCCAGAATTTCTGTATGATAAATAAATACCTAAAGCTTCTATTAATGCTAATATTAATGTTACAATTTTAGTATATCTATTTATTTTTGCTCTTCCTTCTTCTCCACCTTCTTTGGTTAACCTTTCTAATGCTGGTATAATCATGGCTAATAACTGTATTACGATAGATGCAGTAATATATGGTGTTATTGTCATTGCGAAAATTGAAAATCTAGAAAAAGCTCCTCCTGAAATTATATTAACTAATCCAGCAATACCATTGGCATCCATTGCTTCATTTAATGCAAATGAATTAACTCCTGGTATTGTAATAAAACATCCCATTCTAAATATAATAATTAATACTAATGTATATAATAATTTTTTTCTTACTTCTGGTGTTTTTAGTGCGTTTTTTATTGTATTAAACAACTAAATCACCTCTATCTTTCCACCTGCAGCTTCAATTTTTTCAGTAGCAGATTTAGTAAATCTTTTAGCTTTAACAGTTAATTTCTTATCTAAACTTCCTGTTCCAAGTATTACAATACCATCATTAACTTTAGATATAATTCCTTCAGCTAATAATGTTTCTGCACTTACTTCTGTTGCTTTAGACTTATTAAGCATTGTTAATGTTACTTCTACATAATTTTTTGCATGTATATTAGTAAATCCTCTTTTTGGTAATCTTCTATATAATGGTGTTTGACCACCTTCAAATCCTCTTCTTACTCCTCCGCCAGATCTTGCTTTTTGTCCTTTATGACCTTTTCCTGAAGTTTTTCCTAATCCTGAACCAACTCCACGACCAAGTCTTTTTCTTGACTTTTTCTCAGTTACTGGACTTAAATTGTCTAATTGCATTTTGTGCACCTCCTTAAATTATAATATGTCTTCTACTTTTTTTCCTCTCTTTTTAGCTATTTCTTCAATAGTACTCATATTTTCTAGAGCATTAATAGTAGCATAAACAACATTTCTAGGATTATTTGTTCCTATAACTTTTGTTCTTATATCTTTATATCCTGCAAGTTCTAATACTGATCTTACGCTACCACCTGCTATAACTCCAGTACCTTCTGCTGCTGGTTTTAACATTACATTTGCACTACCAAATTTTCCAACATATTCATGTGGTATTGTTGTTCCTACTACTGGAACTGTTATTAAGTTCTTTTTAGCTTCTTGCATAGCTTTTCTTATTGCATCTGGAACTTCTGCTGCTTTTCCATTTCCAACTCCTATATGTCCATTTGAATCTCCAACTACAACAACTGCACTAAATCTAAAAGTTCTACCACCTTTTACAACCTTAGCTACTCTATTAATAGCTACGACTTTCTCTTTTAATTCTACTGCGTTATCTTCTTGCACTTAACTTTCCCTCCTTTTTTAGAATTCTAAACCTGCCTCACGAGCAGCTTCTGCTAATTCTTTTACTACTCCATGATATATATATCCACTTCTATCAAAAACAACTTCTTTAATATTTTTTTCAATAGCTCTTTTTGCAATTAAAGCTCCAACTTCTTTTGCTGCTTCTTTATTTGCATGTTTTGTTTTTACTTCTTTATCTAATGTAGAAGCACTAACAATTGTATTTGCAGCAACATCGTCAATTATTTGTGCATATATGTTTGTATTGCTTCTATATACACATAATCTTGGACATTCTGCTGTACCACTTATTTTTCTACGAACACGAATATGTCTTCTTTCTCTTTGTGCTTTTCTATCTATTTTAGTAATCATTTTCTTCTCCTTTCTGCTAATGTAACAGCATTAGCTTACTATCCTTTATTTCTTACCAGTTTTACCTTCCTTGCGTCTAATAACCTCTTCAGCATATTTAATACCTTTACCTCTATATACTTCAGGTGGTCTTTTAGTTCTAATTACAGCAGCTGTTTGACCAACTAATTCTTTGTCAACTCCTCTTACTATAATTGTATTAGGATTTGGAACATCAAATGTAATTCCTGTTGGTTCTTCCATTTCTACTGGATGAGAATATCCTAAACTCATTACTATTTTCTTTCCTTGTTTTTGTACTCTATATCCAACACCATTAATTTGTAATTCTCTTGTGAATTCTTCCTTTACACCACGAACCATGTTATTGATTAATGCTCTTGATAATCCATGTAAACTTCTATTTAATGCTTCGTCATCATCTCTTTTTAGAGTAATTACATTATTTTCTAATGATACATGAATATTTGGATGTATCTCTCTTTCTAAAGTTCCTTTTGGTCCTTTTACAGTAATTTTGTTACCATCTACTTTTACTTCAACATCTGATGGCACTGTAATAGGACTATTTCCTATTCTTGACATTTCTTTTTCACCTCTTTATTTTAGAATTTTATATTACCAGATATAAGCTAAAACTTCTCCACCTATACCTTCTTGTCTTGCTTTTTTATCTGTCATAATACCTTTTGATGTAGATATTAATGCTATTCCAAGACCGTTTAATACTTTTGGTAATTCGTCTTTTGCTGCATAAACTCTTAAACCTGGTTTACTAATTCTTTTTAATCCAGCAATTACTTTTTTACCTTTTTCATCATATTTTAATGTAATTCTAATTACACCTTGATTTTCATTACTTACTTCTTCAAATGCTTTTATATATCCTTCTTCGAATAAGATTTCTGCTATTGCCTTCTTTATGTTTGAAGCTGGTATATCAACAGTTTTATGTTTTGAAGTACCTGCATTTCTTATTCTTGTTAACATATCTGCTATTGGGTCTGTAGTATTCATTAATTCTTAAACCTCCTTTTTTGTTTCTAAGGATTTACCATCACTATAATATGGTTTTCACCTTAGTATTTTTATATTACCAACTTGCTTTTTTTACACCTGGAATTTCACCTTCATGAGCCATTTTTCTAAAGCATACACGGCAAATTCCATATTTCCTAATATATGCATGTGGTCTTCCACAAATTTTACATCTGTTATATTCTCTTGTTTTATACTTTTGTGGTTTTTGTTGTTTTATAATCATTGACTTTTTAGCCATAGTTTTCTCCTTCCTTCAACCTTTAATATTGTAAATTAATTCTTTCTAATTAATTTTTAAATGGCATTCCTAAAAGTGTTAATAACTCTTTAGCTTCCTCATCAGATTTAGCTGTTGTTACGAATATAATATCCATTCCTCTTAATTTATCAACTTTATCATATTCAATTTCAGGAAAAATTAATTGCTCTTTAATACCCATTGAATAGTTTCCTCTACCATCAAATGAATCTGGTGAAACTCCTCTAAAGTCTCTAACTCTTGGTAATGCTACATTAAATAATTTATATGCAAAATCATACATCTTTCCACTTCTTAATGTAACTTTACAACCAACATTTGCACCTTCTCTTAACTTAAATGCAGCAATTGACTTTTTAGCCTTTGTTACAACTGGTTTTTGACCTGTTATAATGCTTAAGTCATTTATAGCATTATCTAATGATTTAGGATTATCTCTAATATCTCCTAATCCTATATTTATAACGATTTTTTCTAGCTTTGGAACTTCCATTATAGATTTATAATTGAATTTTTTCATTAAAGCTGGAATTATTTCTTTTTGATATTGTTCTCTTAATACTTCCATCTGGATTTAATCCTCCTTTCCTACATTTATTTTAATTTTTGACCGCATTTCTTACAAACACGCACTTTTTCGTCTTTTTCTATTACATAACCTATTCTTGTTGCTTTATTGCATTTTGGACATACCACATTTACTTTTGCACTATGTATAGCACATTCTACTGGTATAATTCCACCTTCTTCACCTTGTTTTCTAGGTTTAATATGTTTTTTTCTAACATTAACGCCTTTTACAATTACTTTTTGTGTTTTTGGTATTACTTCTAAAACTTCTCCTGTTTTACCTTTATCATTTCCTGATAAAACTTTAACAGTATCTCCTTTTTTTATTTTCATTACAGATTTTCACCTCTTTTTATAAGTTTTATTTCTCAATACTAATATTTTTATTATAGTACTTCTGGAGCAAGTGAAATAATTTTCATATAATCTTGATCTCTTAATTCTCTTGCTACTGGTCCAAATATACGAGTACCTCTTGGAGTTTTATCGTCACGAATAATAACTGCTGCATTTTCGTCAAATTTCAAATAAGAACCATCGGCGCGTCTTATACCTTTTTTTGTTCTTACTACAACAGCTTTAACAACTTCTCCTTTTTTTACAACGCCGCCTGGTATTGCTGTTTTTACAGAAGCAACTATTACATCTCCAATTTCTGCATATTTTCTATAAGAACCGCCTAAACATCTAATGCACATAATTTCTCTTGCACCAGTGTTATCAGCAACTTTTAATATACTTTGTTGTTGTACCATTTTTTTCCCTCCTCATTTTCGGAAGCTTGATGCACCTTGCATCTACAACCTTTATTTAACAACTGCTTTTTCCATAATTTCAACAACTCTCCATCTTTTATCCTTTGAAAGAGGTCTTGTTTCCATTACTTTAACTTTATCTCCAACGCCACATTTATTTTCTTCATCATGTGCCTTTAATTTGTATGTTCTTTTTACTATTTTTCCATACATATCATGTTTTACATTTGTTTGTACAGCAACAACAACTGTTTTATCCATTTTGTCAGATACTACTGTACCAACCATAACTTTACGAAGATTTCTTTCTTCCATAATTTTCTCCTTTCCTTATAGGATTATTATTTATTTGTTAATTCTCTTTGTTTTAAGACTGTATTAATTCTAGCAATGTCTTTTTTCACTTCTCTTATTTTCATTGGATTATCTAATCCATTTGTAGCTAGACTAAATCTTAATTTGAATAATTCATTTTTCAATTCGCCTAGTTCTTTTTCTAGTTCTGGTGAAGACATTTCATTTATTTTATTTATCTTCATCACTATCACCACCTACTTCAGTTTCTCTTGTAACAAATTTTGTTTTGATTGGTAGTTTATTAGCAGCTAATCTTAAAGCTTCTCTTGCAACATCTTCTGATACATCTGCAATTTCAAATAAAACTCTACCTGGTTTTACCACTGCTACCCAAAATTCTGGAGCTCCTTTACCTTTACCCATACGAGTATCAGCTGGTTTCTTTGTTACTGGTTTGTCTGGGAAAATTTTAATCCAAACTTTACCACCTCTTTTTATATAACGAGTCATTGCAACACGGGCTGCTTCTATTTGATTTGTTGTAATCCAAGCAGCTTCTAGTGCTTGCATTCCATATTGTCCATCACTTACTACATTTCCTCTTGTTGCCTTTCCTCTATTTCTACCTTTTTGCATTTTTCTATATTTTGTTCTTTTTGGTATTAATGGCATTATTTGTCTCCTCCTTCCACTTTTTCTTTCTTAGTTGGAAGAACTTCACCTTTATAAATCCAAACTTTAACACCTATTTTTCCATAAGTAGTATTAGCTTCATAGAAACCGTAATCAATATCTGCTCTTAAAGTTTGAAGTGGAATAGTACCTTCTTTATAGAATTCTGTTCTAGCCATATCAGCTCCACCTAATCTACCAGATACAGAAGTTTTTATTCCTAAAGCACCTGCTTTCATTGTTTTTTGCATTGCTTGTTTCATAGCACGTCTGAATGAAATTCTTCTTTCTAGTTGAGCACAAATATTTTCTGCAACTAGTTGTGCATCTAAATCAATATTTTTAACCTCAACTATATTTAAATTTACTTCTTTTCCTATCATTTTTTGTAACTCATTTTTTAATGTATCTGCAAGAGCTCCACCTTTTCCTATTACTAATCCTGGTTTTGCTGTATATACATTAACTTTTATCATTTTAGCTGTTCTTTCTATTTCTATTTTAGAAATACCGCTCATAAATAATTTTTTCTTAACATATTCACGGATTTTATGGTCTTCTACTAAATAATCACTAAAGTTTTTAGAATCAGCATACCATTTTGAATTCCAGTCTTTAATTACACCAATTCTTAATCCTTGTGGATGCATTTTTTGTCCCATATTTGTAAATCCTCCTTTCTACACTCTCTCTTTTAAAACTATTGTTATATGACTTGTTCTTTTTCTTATTCTAACTGCAGAACCTTTTGCAGCTGGTCTTATTCTCCTTAATGTTGGACCTTGATTTGCATATATTTGGTCTACATATAAATTACTTGAACTCATACCATGGTTATTCTCTGCATTGGCAATTGCTGATTTTAATAATTTTTCAATTATATCAGATGATGCCTTTGGTGTGAATTTTACTATAGCTAAAGCTTCATTAACATGTTTACCTCTAATAAGGTCTGCTACAATTTTTACTTTTCTCGCAGAAATTCTAGCATATCTTAATGTTGCACTAGCTTGTTTTACTGTTTCTTGCATTTCTTCCACTTGCAATACCTCCTTCAATTTTTAGACTTTATATCTCTAATTTTTAACAGTCGTAGCTTTTTCTCCTGAATGACCTTTAAATGTTCTTGTAGGAGCAAATTCGCCTAATTTATGTCCTATCATTTCTTCAGTAATATATATTGGAACATGTTTTCTTCCATCATGAACAGCTATTGTATGTCCAACCATTTGTGGATATATTGTAGATGCTCTTGACCATGTTTTTAAAACTTCTTTTTTTCCAGTTTCATTCATTGCTTCTACTCTTTTTAATAATTCAGGAGCAACAAATGGTACTTTTTTACTTGATCTTGACATGTATTATTTCCTCCTTCTATTTTCTTCTCTTAACTATAAATTTATTTGTTGACTTATTTTTCTTTCTTGTCTTGTATCCTAGAGCTGGTTTACCCCAAGGAGTTAATGGTCCTGCGTGTCCTACTGGTGCTCTACCTTCACCACCACCATGAGGGTGATCTACTGGGTTCATTACAGAACCTCTAACTGTAGGTCTAATTCCCATATGTCTTGTTCTTCCTGCTTTACCTAGTTTAACATTTTCATGATCTGTATTTCCTATTGTTCCAATAGTAGCTCTACATTTTGTCATGACTAATCTCATTTCTCCAGAAGGTAATCTAACATGTGCATATTTTCCTTCTTTAGCCATTAATTGTGCACTTTGTCCAGCTGCTCTTACCATTTTTCCACCTTGTCCTGGATTTAATTCTATATTGTGAATTAAAGTACCAACTGGTATGTTTTCAATAAGCATACAGTTTCCTGGTTTAATATCTGCACTTTCTCCTGCTACAACTTTATCTCCATCTTTTAATCCAATTGGTGCTAATATATATGCTTTTTCTCCATCAGCATATTCAATTAATGCTATATTTGCACTTCTGTTTGGATCATATTCAATACCAATAACAGTTGCTTCCATGTTATCTTTACTATTTCTTTTAAAATCAATCATTCTATATTTTTGTCTATTTCCTCCACCTTGATGTCTAACTGTAATTCTACCATATGAGTTTCTACCTGCATTTTTCTTTTTCTTAGCAAGTAAAGATTTCTCAGGTGTTTTTTTAGTTATTTCATCAAAAGTTGAAACTGTCATGTTTCTTCTTGATGGAGTATATGGTTTAAAATGTTTCATTGCCATTTTAATTTCTCCTTTCAACTTATATATGGATTTTTTCCTGCTCCATATTAACAGATATTTTTTATTTTCCTGGTATTTTCCAGATATTTTTCATTATTTATTGTTAATGTTTCTAATCTTATGCTCCCATGAATTCATCTATTGAATCTTTGTATTTCTTAGATACTTTAACTTCTTTTCCACCTTTTCCTAAATACTTCATATCTTGTGGATTTGTTTCTATGGTAACAATAGCTTTTTTCCAATCTGAAGTCTTTCCGATTCGTCCATTAACTCTTTTTTCTTTTCCTTTTACATTAACAGTATTTACTTTTAGTACCTTTACTTCAAATAATTTTTCTACTGCGTTTGTAATATCTACTTTTGTTGCTTTTTTATTAACCTCAAAGGTATACTTTCCAACTTGTATCCCATCATTACTTTTTTCTGTAATAACTGGTCTAATAATAACATCTTCTGGTTTCATTATGCGTACACCTCCTCTAATTTCTTAACAGCATCTACTGTTACAACAAGCTTTTTATATTTTAATAAATCATATACATTTATTGTATTTACTAGTGTTGTTTTAACACCTTCAATATTTCTTGCTGATTTTTGTACATTTTCATTTTTCTCAGGTAGTAATATTAAAGTTCTTCCTTCTACTTTTAATTTATTTAAGGCATCCGCCATTTTTTTAGTTTTGATTTCTTTTAATTCCATTTTATCAACAACTACTAATTCGTTTTCAATAACTTTAGAGCTTAATAAAGATTTGATTGCTAATCTTCTTTCTTTTTTATTTACTCTATATTTATAGCTACGTGGTTTTGGTCCTAATGCTATACCTCCACCAACCCAGTGTGGAGCACGGATACTTCCTTGTCTTGCTCTACCTGTTCCTTTTTGTCTCCAAGGTTTCTTTCCGCCACCAGATACTTCTGATCTAGTTTTTGTACTCTGTGTTCCTTGTCTTTGATTAGCTAAGAAATTAATTAGTACATTATGTACTACAGCTTCATTTGGTTCAATTCCAAATACTGCTTCGTTTAATTCTATATCGCTAACTTTTTTACCTTCCATATTATATACATCTATTTTAGGCATGTCTTATCCTCCTTCCTCTCTATTTACTAGCCTTTACTGTTGATTTTACTTTTAAGATAGCACCTTTTGGACCTGGTACACTACCTTTTACTAAAATAACATTTTTGTCTAAATCTATTCTTACAACATCTAAATTTTGTATCGTAACAGTTTGAACTCCCATGTGTCCTGGTAATTTTTTACCTTTAAATACTCTACCTGGTGTTGATGTTGGTCCCATTGAACCTGGTCTTCTATGATACATAGAACCATGTCCCATTGGTCCTCTTGATTGTCCATGTCTTTTTATAACACCTTGGAATCCTTTTCCTTTTGTTGTTCCTTGAACATCTATTTTATCTCCAATTGCAAAAACATCTGCTTTAACTTCATCTCCAACTTTTAGTTCTTGAACATTGTCTACTCTAAATTCTCTTAAATGTTTTTTGTTAGCAATGTTTGCTTTTGCAAAATGACCTTTCTCTGGTTTATTAATGTGTTTATCTTTTACTTCTCCATATCCTAATTGAATAGCATTGTATCCATCTGTTTCAACAGTTTTTACTTGTGCAACTGTGCATGGACCTGCTTCAATTACTGTAACTGGAATAACTGAACCTTTTTCATCAAATATTTGTGTCATTCCAATTTTCTTTCCTATAATTGCTTTCATTTAAATTTTCCTCCTAACTATTGGCTAATCTTATTTTTGACTAGCTTGGCTTTGATTTTGCTTTTTAAAATTATAATTTGATTTCTATATCAACACCTGCTGGTAAGTCTAATTTCATAAGACTGTCAACAGTTTTTTGTGTTGGATAAAGAATATCTATAACTCTTTTATGTGTTCTCATTTCAAATTGTTCTCTTGAATCTTTGTCCTTATGAGGACAACGTAAAATTGTTACAACTTCTTTTTGTGTTGGTAGTGGAATAGGACCTGAAACTTTTGCTCCTGTTCTTTTAGCAGTATCTACTATTTTCTCAGCAGACTGATCTAAAACAACATGGTCATAAGCCTTTAATCTTATTCTAATTTTTTGGTTTACTACCGCTTGATTTGTTGTTGCCATAGTATATTTCCCTCCTTAATTTTAAAAATGTTACCTGGCAAGTTTAAACACTTCCTAGTGTTTCTTTTTTGTCCACTAAAAATTCCCAAGTGCATGATAATTCTTGGGATAAGTGTGTTTTATATAACTTACCGCCTGGTCTATGCCAAGACATACTCCGCGAAAGTTCCCTCCAATTCTAGTTTACTCTAGCATTGTAGCCACATTTCGCCTCAACGCAAATCTACATGCCTGTATATTATATAACGCAATATTTACAATGTCAAGTGTTTTTTGTAATTTTTTCTTGTTTTGGCGTAATTTTGTTTATGTAAAATATAATAAAAAACTGTACAAATTTTCAAAGTGTCTTACTATTTCTTTGAAATTTGTGCAGTTTTTTGTGTGTGCTATTTTTCAGTTAATCTGTAAAACTATTATATTTTTGGAATACTCAGAATGTTAGTACTGGACGGAATCCCACATCAATCCATGCTTGACCACCATAGGCTGAATCTCTAAGAACTCCTATCGAGCCAATGTCACTACGTGCCCATCCTCCGTCGTGTCAAAAAATCAAAAGCAGCACTACCTATTATTACACAGTCATTATTCCATGTTGTTCCCAATTTTTCCTCTTTATCATTAATATCTGTTTTCCAACCCGCTGTTGTTCCATTTATTAATCCCCTATAGCTCCAATTTCCTGTTACTTCATTCATTCCTATTCCCTTTTTTTCTGCTAGTTTATTCCATGTTATTTCTGCTAATTCTTTTCTTTTTTGTTCTGCTTCTATATTTTTATTGCCCATTCCCCATAATGCATCTTGCGTTATAGGTCCTGATACTCCAGTTATTGTTATGCTATTGCTTTTTTCTTCATCACTTACTTCATATGTTTCCCAATACTTTACATACTGTGTTTCTAATTCATTTACAGTATTAAAGTATTTTATTTCTGTAGTACCATGAGTATTACTTTTTCCTTTTTCACTTATATTTTTATTCCTATTATTAAAAAACACTGCTACAAATTCTGATGCTCCTCCACTCATATCATATATTCCATACACATTTCCTGTTGTACTTGCTAATTGTCCCAATGCTGTATTATAATTATGAGTTCCTTTGTTCCATTCTTCTGAGTCATATACATTTTCATCATTTGATGTAAATGGTCCAGCACCTGTGTGCAAGTCAAAAGAAGTAATATCCACATCTACATTTCCGTTACTCATAGGAACATTACCAAAAGCGCTATAACACAAATATGCTACTGCTCCCCACTCATTATTTTTAATTAAGTGACTATCTACTGTAGTATCCCAACCATATTTGTTTAATGTATCATTTTTCATTTCCATACTTTGATATTGGCTTTCTCCTATGGTTATGTGTCTCCAACTTATTGCATCTGGCAATACTTTTACATATGTACTGTCGTCTGCTTCTGTTACTGATTCTGTTCCTCCTTCTCTATTTCCTACTGCTTTATTTTCACTATTTAATCCACTTGCTTCAAACTTTGCTACCCATATCCCTGTTAGGTCTTTTTCTCCAAATCTGAATGCTGGATGTACTATTTTTGGTGTCGGTTGGTTTGGCGATACTTGACTTAAATCATAATTATATGTTCCATCATCATTTTTCGTTACTTCTATTCCTGTTTCCTCGTCTGTTCTTGCTCCATAATCTACTCCGTCTGTTCCTATATTACTTGTACCTTTTAAGAATGTTATACTTATTCTTTTTGTTTTTGAATTTGTTTCTGCTGGTGTTTCTTCATTTGATGTCTTTGTTCCTTCTCTTATACTATATGCATATCTTGGTATCCATACAAAAAATGTTGTTATATCTTCCATTGG
>CANRPR010000004.1 GCA_947632535.1 uncultured Clostridia bacterium
ACCTTGCTTCAATCCATTTATCTGAATATCCGTTTGTTTCTGTAATAATCAATGGCTCTACTCATAGCAATTTCTGGGTCAAATACTTCATCAATTCTTTCTTTTCCCATTTGAGCAAGCCATAATTTAAAAGGTTCTGCTTTTGGACTTGGTATTGACTCAATTAGTCTTAATATTCCTTGTGTATCTAAAGCATCTCTCATTCTTATTTTTCCATCTGGAGCCATCATTTTCAACTGACTACATTTTGTAGTCAGTTCACTTCCTTCTTTTTTTAATCTATTTTTTAATACTGACCAATATTTTCTTGGTTCTTTACTATCAGTTAAAGCACTAACTACATCAACCACACTGAAATAGTATTCTTCTTTTTCCGCATCCCAAATACTTCTAATTTCTTTCCCTTCAAAAAGATTTGAAATTGTTTCCAATTTATTATTTGCCATATATGTACCATTCCTTTATAACTTAATTATATTCAAATTTTATCAAAAATATACATTTTTTTCAATTAAATTTGCATTATTTGGTTGATTTTTTGCTGATTTTATGATACTAAAAAAATAGTAAACTTGTCCAGTATTAAGAAGTAATTAGGAAGGCTATAAGTGCAAAATTCAATATTTTATTTACATACACATAAAAATCCCCCGTCTAAGCCGGAGGATTTTTATTTTTGGATTCTCATTATTTCATTTTATTGTTTTATTTGTTTCATTACTTCTTCTGCAAAGTTTTCTTCTTTCTTCTCTATTCCTTCACCTTTTTCGAATCTTACAAATCTAATTGCTTTAGCACCTTTTGCTTCTAGTAGTTTCGAAACTTTTGTATCAGGATCTTTTACAAATGGTTGCTCTACTAAACAAATTTCACCATAGAATTTTCCAATTCTACCTTGTACCATTTTTTCTGCTATTTCAGCTGGTTTTCCTTCATTCATAGCTTGAGCTTTCAATATTTCCATTTCTTTTGAAACTCGTTCTTGTGGAACTGAATTTCTGTCTAAGTATTCTGGTTTAGCTGCAGCAATTTGCATACACAAATCTTTTGCTAAATCACTATCTCCATTTTCTACTTCAATTAAAACGCCTATTTTTCCATCACCATGAATATATTTTTCAACTAATCCATTTTGTGTTTCAAATCTTTCAAATCTTCTTATTGTTATGTTTTCACCTATTGTAGCAATTTTTTCTGTTAATACTTGTTGTACAGTTTTTGTATTATCTTTAACATATTTTTGAGATAATAGTTCTTGTACATCTGCAGGATTTTGCATTGCTATTTGCTCTGCAATATCTGCCACAAAAGTTCTGAATTCTTCATTTTTACCAACGAAGTCTGTTTCAGAATTTACTTCTACTACACTTCCTATTTTCTTATTATCTGTTAAATATGCTGCAACAACACCTTCTGCTGCTATTCTATCAGATTTTTTTGCAGCTTTTGCAATTCCTCTTTCACGCAATAATTCTATTGCTTTTTCAATATCTCCATCTGTTTCTGTTAAAACTTTTTTACAGTCCATCATACCAGCACCAGTTTTTTCTCTTAATTCTTTTACAACGGCAGCTGTAACCATTATAATTCCTCCTCTCAAAAATTATTCTTCTGCTCCTGTTGTTTCTTCTTCAGCAACAACTTCCTCCATACTTTTTTCTTCTACATTTTCTGTAGATTGTTCTTCGCTTTCTGGCATTTCAAATGTTTCTCCTTGTTTTCCTTCAATTACTGCATTTGCCATTACATCTGTTACTAATTTAACTGCACGAATTGCATCATCATTTCCAGGAATAACATAATCTACATCTTCTGGATTACAATTTGTATCTATTAATCCAACAATTGGAATATTTAATTTCTTTGCTTCTAATATAGCTATTCTTTCTTTTTTAGGGTCTACTATAAATAATACTCCTGGTATCTCTGTCATTTCTTTGATTCCACCAAGATTTCTTTGTAGTTTTTCCATTTCCTTTTTTAATAGCATTACTTCTTTTTTTGGTAATACATCAAATGTTCCATCTTCTTGCATTGTTTCTAAATCTTTTAATCTTTGTATTCTTTTTTGAATTGTTCCAAAGTTTGTAAGCATTCCACCTAACCATCTTTGGTCAATATAAAACATACCGCATTTTTCTGCAGCTTCTTTAACACATTCCTGTGCTTGTTTTTTTG
Organism: uncultured Clostridia bacterium; assembly: GCA_947632535.1. GTDB lineage: Bacteria > Bacillota > Clostridia > TANB77 > CAG-508 > CANRPR01. Next base: position 2,179 of record CANRPR010000004.1, read on the forward strand.
TACCTACAAAAAGTATTGTTTTTCCATCTTCTGCTTGTTCCTTAATAAAATTGTATGCCTCGTCTATCTTTTTTGATGTCTTTTGTAAATCAATAATGTGGATACCATTTCTTGCTTGAAAAATATATTCAGCCATTCTAGGATCCCATCTTCTTGTTTGGTGTCCAAAATGTACACCTGCTTCTAGTAATTGTTTCATTGCAACTACTGCCATTTTTATTCCTCCTTTAAAGTTATTCTTCCACAAGATTTTACACACTCGCCTTACACTTAATTTTTAAGCACTTTTGCAAGCTAATCTTATGTGTTTATTTTTTAACTTTTATATTGTATCACATGTTTTCTTATTTTGCAATACATTATGCAACTTTTTCTGTATAATTAATTACCATACTTTATTATATTTCCAAATCGTCTTCTTTCCTATATTGTTCAAGTATATCTTCAACTGTAAGAATTTGAAATTTTTCATCATCCAAATCCGACGCTTGTTCTTTATCTTGGTATCTTATTGCCGCTTCCAGTCTATCTTCATATATAACTTTTCTATTTTTATATTTCATACCATTATTTTCTGCATCATTAATTAACTTTATTGCTTCTTCTATTTTCGAAAATTCCTCTTTTATTGTTGATTTACAGTTTCTTCCTAATATTTCTGCATATCCTTTTATTTCATCATTACTCATTCCCAACATTGAACTTAAATGTCCTACTTTATTTGTTTCTTTTATAACATCTAATATTCCATATACATTTTTCCCTAACATTCCGTTATATTCATTGTTCATTGCAAAAATCTCAAGACCAGCTTTTTGTACATATAGCATATCTACAATACTTGCTCTTGTGTCCTCACTCATAGCAGTGCTCTTACTATATTTTTCAATTCCTCTTTTATATTGTTTTACACCCCATTCACTATATGCACTTTCTAATATATTTGCCAAAACATCTCCATTGTAAAATTTTAGTAAAGTATCACCACACTCATAAATATTCAATCTTTTTAACATATATTCAAAGTTATATTGCAATAAATTATACTCTAAAACCCTTAAATTTCTAAATTTACTATGTAAATATATTGATATTTCATCTAATGGTGTTGATGTTCCTATTTTTCTTACCATTGATGAGTCTAAATCACGACTTGAAATATATTTACATCTTGTATAGGTATTTAAAATATATGTCTTCAAATCTATAATAATATCTTCATACCTTGCTTCTAAACTTTTTACATTGTTATTTGCATCTCTTGGACTTATAACCACATATCCTCTACTTTCAAGTTCTTCTTGCTCTAGTTTAGGTTCCTCTACTATGGCTTCTTCTAATTTATTATATACATCAGCCAAACTTGAAAACATTATATTTAGCATTTTATCCGATTTTTTTGCTATATATTTTTTACCATCCATTTCTTCTTGTGATATTTCACATGTTCTTGTTACTATGTTATGCATTAATTGCATAACTCTGTCTGCTAGTTTATATAATTCTTTATCCATATTCAACATCCTTTACATAATATTAACCGCTTAGTATTATATCACTTTTATTGTTAGTTTACAATAATATTTTGTAAAATTATGTTTATTTTTTCCGTAAACTTCATTTTAAAACATATTTAGAATTATATAAAATAGCAATTACAACTAATCTTTTAGCAATTCTTTAGTTATCGTCCAAATTTCTTCCGTTTCTCTATCCTTTTCCCAATATGCTCCTCCAGCTAAATTATATTTTTTTATTAATCCTAATTTTTCTGTGATAGATTTCGCATCTTCTATCCACATCTGATATTTTATATTTCCTCTCATATATTCTATATAATATTGTTTTAGTTCATCATCCCACTGTTTTTCTGCATCAGCTGGTATTTGTTCTTCAATTTTGTTCATATTCACTACCGAACTTGTTATACTATCTTCCTTTGATGTATCTGTTTTCCATAATCTTGTATATAAAGGCATTCCTAAAACAATTTTATCTGCTTCAACTTCTTCTTGATTTAGAAATTTATTAATATTAGTTTCTACCCAATTATATCCAGCTACTGTTCCTGTTTTATTACTAGATGTACCATGTTGATCGTATGCCATAAAAATTAAATAGTCTGCTACATTTCCTAATACATTTCTATTATAGCAAAGAGACCATGTATCACTTCCATCTGGTGCTGTAACATCTACTGATATTACTACATCAATATCTCTTAATCGTGGAGCTAGTTCTATTATAAATCTAGAAAATAGATTTTTATCTTCCATATTCATGTTTTCAAAGTCTATATTAATTCCGTCCAACTCATATTCTTTAGCAAGTTGTACTATTTTTTCTATTAATTCATCTCGCAATTTTTCACTATTTAGTATTTTTGAAGTTGTTGCTTTGTATGAATTATTAGAAAACATTGCCCATACTTTATATCCATTCTCTTTTGCCCAGTTAATGTATTGCTCTCCTCCTCTTTCCGCATTATTATTGATTTCTATAGTATCACTTTGTTTTAATGAGAAAAATGATGGAGCTACAACATTTATACCTTCGATTTTAGTTCCTTCTCTATCAGGTGCACTAACATATTCTGAATAATAGTCCCAAACTAAGCTAACTTTTCCTTCTATTTGCTTATTTTCTTCTTGTTTTTGCCTTGTTATTTTTTCATTTACTAATTTATCTGTTTTTACATATCCTATTTTTCCATTTTCAGTTCTTATTTTTGACCAGCCATTTGTACCATTTGATATTAAAAACACTTTATCTTGTTTTTTCAATTTATCTACTGTTTTTGATAATAATTTAGCTTTATATTTTACACTTGTATTTTTTGTAAGTTCACATTGTTTTTCTTCTCTATCTAATGATGTAACAACAATAATCTCATCATTTTTATTTTCTATTTTTAAATTATATACTTTATCTAGTACAGTAATTGGAATATATATTGTTTCTTCTTTTTCAATTATTGGACTAGATATATTTACTTCCTGTCCATTTATTTTGGCTGTAGTTTTTCCTATTTCTATTTTAGCTATTTTAGTGTTAGATGTAGTTACAATTTCTTTAGAATTTTCGTCATAATATAAATATTCATCAAAATAGTTTTTTAAGTCCTCTTTTGATACATATACATCTCCATTTTCATTAATAAATATATCTTTTTTTAACCTTGAGGTTACATTATTATTGTTGATTATAAAGTTCAATTTTCCTAAATTAGGATCTTTTATATAGTCTTGTGCTATAACAAATGCACATGCTGCTACAGCAAGAACTATAAGTATAATTATTACTTTTAAAATATTTATAAGTATTTTCTTTTTTTCCATTTTTATCGTTATTCCTTCCTTTTCTCTTAAATATCTACATAACACTATAACATATACTTTTCAAAACTTCAATTAGTATTTTATTAATTTTTATTTTATCTTAAAATATTGCAAATTATAGCATTTTGCCTTATAATAGATTTTTAGAGGGGTGATAACTATGTATAAAATGTACAATACTGATATTGAAAGTAATATAACAAGAGAAACTACTGAATTCAAAAAGGGAAATTGGATTAACATGGTTGCCCCGACAGACAATGAAATTAAAGAAATATGTGACAATCTGAACATTCAAGCTGACTTTATTCGTTATGCTCTTGACTTTGAAGAAAAAGCCAGAATAGATTTTGAAGAAGACGATAATACTACATTATTTATAATTGATGTACCAATTATTGAAAAAGTGCGTCATACAAATGTAAAAAGAAAAAGGAAAGCCTCAAAATATATAGAAACTGAAGAGTTCACTACAATGCCTCTTGGTTTAATTATTGTAAGGGATGATTATTTTATTACAGTTTCTTTAAAAAAGAATAAAATAATTGAGGATTTAGCAAAAATAAAAAAAGGAATGTATACTTACAAAAAAAGTAGGATGCTTTTTCAAATTTTCTATAAAAATGCCTCTGAGTTTTTACGACATCTAAAACAAATTAATAAGGAAACTGAAGTAGCAGAAAATGTTTTACAATCTTCTTTGCAAAATAAAGAACTTTTGAAAATGTTAAGTTTGGAAAAGAGTTTAGTATACTTTACTACATCTTTGAAATCTAATGAACTTGTCATGGAAAAAACATTAAGAGGAAAAATTTTAAAACTATATGACGAAGATGAAGATATTTTGGAAGATGCTATTATTGAAAATAAACAGGCTATCGAAATGTCAAAAATATATAGTGATATATTGAATGGAACTATGGATGCATATGCTTCAATTATTTCTAATAATTTGAATGTTGTTATGAAATTCTTGACATCTATAACAATTATAATTGCTATACCAACATTAATTTCTAGTTATTGGGGAATGAATGTTAGGGTTCCTTTTCAAAACCATCCACTAGGTTTTGCTATTGTATTTTTAATATCTATATTGTTAGGTTTAATAGCATTTTTCTGGTTAAAAAGGAAAAATATGATAGACTAGCAATATAAAATTACAAAAAAAGCTTTATTTTTTAGGATTTTTATGGTATAATTTAAATGTATGAGGAGGATTTTTTATGTGGCAATTTTGGTTAATTTTAGCTGGTGTATTTTTTGTTGCTGAAATTATAACTGTAGGCTTTTTAGTTTTTTGGTTAGGAGTAGGTGCCTTAATAGCAGCATTGGTTAGTTTATTTACTGGTAATGTAATTATTCAAACTACCATATTTGTTATTACTTCCACTCTACTAATATTTTGCACAAGAACACTCGCAAAGAAAATTACTGCTAAGGATAATAAAAAAACCAATACATATTCTATTATAGGTAAAACTGGAATTGTTACAAAAGATATTTTAGAAAATCAAGTTGGTCAAGTTAAAATTGGTTCTGAAGTATGGACTGCAAAATCAGATGTTAGAATAGATGCAGGAACCAAGGTTAATATTGTAAATATTGATGGTGTAAAAGTAATTGTTGAACCAATTATGACAAAAGCAATAAAATAATAATTTTATATTCATTTTATAGGAGGTATTTTTATGCTAATATTTTTAATTATATTATTAATCATCGTTTTAATAATAGCTTTTAAATCAATTAAAATAGTTAAGCAATCTGAGGTTTACATTATTGAAAGGTTAGGTAAATATCATAAAATAGCAGATGCCGGTCTTACAATAATTTTTCCATTTGTTGACCATGTTAGAAGTGTAGTAAGTTTAAAACAACAAACAATGGATATTCCACCTCAAGGAGTTATTACAAAAGATAATGTTACAATTACTATAGATACTGTAGTTTTCTATAAAATTACTGATCCAGCTAAAGCAGTATATGAAATTCAATCTTTGAAGAAAGGTATTGAGTATTTAGCTATTACAACAATTCGTGATATTGTTGGAAAAATGGATTTGGATGAAACTTTTAGTTCAAGAGATGCAATTAATGATCGTTTAAGAGTTATATTAGACGAAGCCACAGATCAATGGGGTTGCAAGATTGATAGAGTTGAAATAAAAGATATTACTCCACCAGCTGATATTCGTGATGCTATGGAAAAGCAAATGAATGCTGAAAGAAATAAAAGAGCATTAATTCTTCAAGCTGAAGGTGAAAAACAATCTGCTGTAACAATTGCTGAAGGTCAAAAAGAAGCTGCAATTTTACAAGCTGAAGCTGACAGAGAAGCACAAATTACAAGAGCTTCCGGTGAAGCTGAGGCTATTAAACAAGTGGCTCAAGCTAAGGCTAAAGAAATTCAAATGATTTATTCTGCTATGAAAGATGCAGATCCAACAGATAAATTAGTTCAATTGAAGTCTTTGGAAGCATTAGAAGAAGTAGCTAAGGGAGATGCTAATAAAGTATTTATTCCTTTTGAAGCAACATCAGCCTTAAGTAGTTTAGGTGCTATAAAAGAGGTTTTAACAGAAGATAAGAAAAATTCAAAATAATAAATATTAAAAATATTTAATACATATAAAAAGGAAAGTATTTATAAAATACCTTCCTTTTATATTTTTACTAATTTAAAGTCTAAATAATCCGCACTTACTAATTTAAAATCTATACCTTTTATTTTTCCTTCAACAGCATCTTTGTGCGATCTTGAATGCAAATGACCATACATACATGTTTTCACATTATATTTATTCATTAGCTCAATAAACTGCATTTCTGCTTCGCTCTCTAAAAACTTACTACTAATTGGCGGATAATGCATAAACACCAATATTTCTTTATCTTTTCCATAATTTGCTATTCCTTCTTGCAATGACAGTTCTAATCGAATTAATTCTCTTTTTAGAATTTTTTTAGATGTATCTGAATTAGTTAATGTCCAGCCCCTTGTCCCCGCAATAATATAATTTTCATAACAGTAGCTATTATTATGAATAAAATCTATATTATTAAAATTATTATCTTCTAAAAATTTTCTCATTTTATTTAATGTGGTCCACCAATAATCATGATTACCTTTTAGCATTAATTTTTTTCCCGGTAATTTATTTATGTATTCAAAATCCAAGTAAGTATCTTCTAAATTCATTGCCCACGAGAAATCACCTGGCAATATAACTAAATCATTTTGTTTAACTTTATTTTTCCAATCTTCTTGTATTTTTAATTCATGATTTTCCCAATTGTCTCCAAATATGTTCATAGGTTTTGGATTTTTAAAAGATAAATGTAAATCTGCTATAACAAAAATAGACATATATTTCTTCTCCTTCTTACTTCAAAGACATTTTTTGTCTAGCTTTTATTGAATTTTTAAATTCGGTACAGCATTTAATGTTAAGTCTGACCTTTTTCCATTTATATAGTCATAGTATCCTGCACTTGCTATCATAGCAGCATTATCTGTGCATAATAAAATATTAGGACAATATATTTTTACATCTTCACTTTTGCCATATTCTATAAATTTTTCTCGTATATATGAATTAGCAGAAACTCCACCCGCTAGTGCAACTCTCTTGATTTTTAACTGTTTTGCAGCTTTTTTTGTATTATTAAGTAGCATATCTGTTACTACTTTTTCAAAACTTGCACATAAATTAGCTTTATCAGTATCTGGATTTTTATGGTATAAGTTTAATACAGCAGTTTTTATTCCACTAAAACTAAAATCTAAATTTTCAAAATATGTTTCTGGAAGCTCTATACTATTCTCATTTCCTTGTTTCGCTAGTTTATCTATTTTTGGTCCGCCAGGATATTGCAACCCTATTACCCTAGCAACTTTGTCAAATGCTTCACCAATTGCATCATCTCTGGTTTTTCCTAATATTTCAAAATCTGTATATGTCTTTATATGTACTAAATGTGTATGCCCACCTGAAACTATTAAACACAAAAATGGTGGTTCTAGTTCTGGATATGATATATAATTTGCTGCTATATGTCCCATTATATGATTAACTCCAACTAATGGCTTATTTAAGCAATAGCTTAATGCTTTAGCATATGATACACCTACTAATAAGGCTCCTACTAGACCCGGTCCATATGTACATGTAACAACATCTATATCATTCATTGAAAAATTAGCTTGTCGTAACGCTTCTTTAGTAACTCCTGATATAGCTTTAATATGATTTCTAGAAGCGATTTCTGGCACTACTCCACCAAATTGTTCATGAATTGGTATTTGCGTATTAATAACATTAGAAAGCACCTCTCTACCATTTTTCACAATGGCTACAGAGGTTTCGTCACAGCTTGATTCTATTCCTAATGTTATTATATTTTCCATTTATATCTTACCTTCCTTAAAAAATTCTAAATATATTTCCAACTAACCAAAGGATTCCATTTGTAATAGCATCTATGATTGGAGAAATAATAGTTCCAGCTAAGCCAGTTATCCAAATTAATAAGAATATTATATAAAACCATTTTTCATTTCTATCTATCCATGCTTTTGCATTATATGGTAAAATGTTTCTAAATATTTTTGATCCGTCTAATGGTGGTAATGGTATTAAGTTAAATACACCTAAGCCGACATTTACTGCTATTGTAGCGCTTATAACTAATAATAATATGTCTCCTGTTTGAGAAAGTATAAATGTTGCTGGTGCAAACTTAAATATAGCACAATATATTATAGTAAATAGTATTGCTAATACAAAATTCATTAAAGGTCCTGCGACTGAAACTATTGCCTCACCTTTATCCATGCTGTATTTTCTATCAAAGTTTCTAGGATTTATTTCTACAGGCTTTCCCCAACCAATATGAACAAATATTAACATTACTATTCCTACTGGATCAATATGTGATAACGGATTTAAATTTAATCTTCCTTGCATTTTTGGAGTATCGTCACCCAATTTATATGCTGCATAAGCATGTGCAAACTCATGAAATGAAATTGCTATAATAACTCCTGGTAATGTTAACAGAGTTGATATCATTTCAACTCGTGTCATTGATGCCAAGCTAAATATTACTAATATTCCAAGTAAAATATATAATGTTCTTTTATCATATGCAAAATTAAACATTCTATTTTCTTCCTTTCTATTTTATTGGTTAATTTTTCAATTATTTTTAAACTCTACTTTGTTACATTTTCTAGATTTCCTAAATCTTCCTTAGTATATTCTTCTGGGTTCAATCCAAATCTTGTTCTCATATAATCTAAAACAACAATCATACTAGCTAATGCTAGTAATCCAATTGTTAAAAATGCATTTTCTACAGTTAATACTTTTAACAATAGTCCTCCAAAAACTGAAGAAATACTAGCTGCTATTCCTCCAATAAATTCATATGAAAAAGTTATCTTATTTCTCATTTCTTCCTTAGTAAAGTTTTTCAAATATTTAACCTCTAATATATACCATATTGAAGTATCTATTTTTTGTAGTGCATACATTACTAATATAATTGGTATAATATTTTCATTTTTCCATAAAGTAGAAATTGCTCCTATTATTATACAACTACCTATATATGTTAATGATATAAAAGATAATGTTCTATTTTTAAATTTCTTTTCTATAGGTCTTTTTAATGAAATTGAAATTCCACCAATAAGAGTGAGAACTGCAAATATTATGGAAAATTGTTCTTCTGGTATTCCTATATTTATAAGTAAATCGCTATTATATGTTTCTATAATTTCTATTACACTGTAAAATACTACTTGAAATAATATAAAAGCCTTCATTCTCTTTGATTTTAAAATAAATTTAAAAGAACTTTTTAAATCAGCTCCATAATTTTTTAAAGTAGAAGCTAATCCAATATTTTCTTTCTTGTTTCCTTTTACTTCATATACATCTTTAAATCCAAATGATAAAATGGTAGAAATTACGATAAAGCCCAAACATATTAACATTGGAATATAGTTATTAATTACAAATAAATATCCTGCTACTAATGATGCCACTCCATCTAATAGATAATACCAGCTTCCACCTTTTGCTTCTATATCTGAATATAAACCTTCTCCTCCTCTTGTTGAAACAGAATCATATAATAAATTTGATTCTGCAATTGTTTTGATATCATATCCTAAAGCAAAAACTAAATCTGCTATTATAATACTAATTGCTCCTGGAAAGCATAATAGTATTAACATATATACAATAAGTAATGCATTCCCTAATATTATGCTTTTTCGCTTTCCTAAAAAGTCTGTAATTGTGACTGCCGGTATTTGCATTATAATGCGAAATAATAAATAGAAACCATTTATTATTAATATTTCTGAAGCTGTCACCTTCTTAGTAATTGTATAAAATAGAAATTCTATTGAATAAAAGAATAATAAATCCCACGAAAACATTTTATATATTGGATAAAGTTTCGCATTAGTTCTTTTTATTTTATTTAATTCTGCTCTATCTTGCATATTTAAATTTCTTCCTTTTCACATATATTTGTGTGCTATTAAATTATATTAGTATTTATTAGACAATTTAAGTTCTGCATTATCTAATTTATTATTTTTATTAAATAACAAATTTTCAAAAAACATCATTAGATATTTTTTATCTTCCTCAATTTCTTTTGAAATGTTGCTATAATTAGCTCTAACTAACGCATTCCTAAAATATAATGAATTATCTTTGAACAGTTCGTTATTAACATCAAAACCTTTGCTATTCAAATATTTTTGTATAAATAGGGCAGTAGTTCTTGTATTTCCTTCACCAAAAGGATGTACTTGCCAAATGTGTGCTGTAAATTTGCATAATCTCTCTAATTTTTCTCTTTCTGTTTTTTCTGTATATTTTTGATTTGCTTCTTCTTCAAAATCATATTTTAAAGTTTCTTCAATCATAGAATAATCCGCATATTGTACTGTTTCTCCATTTAGTATTGGCTCTTTTTTTGTAATATTATAATCCCTAAACTCTCCAATGTATTTTTCATTGATTCCTATATCTATGTTTTCAAATAACTTCTTATGATATTGTTTTAATGTTAGATAGTTAAATGTAAATGCCTTATCATTTAATATTTTTACTATTCTTAATGATACCTTATCTGCTTGTTTTTCATTTTTATTTATGTTTTCTTTATCAAGATTTTCATAATATTCATTTACTTCTTTTTCAACAATTTCATAACTCTTATTTCCAATAATATTTTCTGTTGCTAATTCAATCATATATTTTGATGGTATAAGATTATCTACCTCTTGTAAGCCAAATGCTATATTCCAATTTAATTGACGCTCTTTACAGTCTTCTGTTTCACCAATTTTTTCATATTTTATTTTTTCTAAATATTTTTCACACATAATTTTACTTCCTTTTATCATTTGGTTGTTTATACATATTTTGCTGTACATAAACATTTTGATTTGTTTTTATTTTTTCTTTGAATTACGTTTACATAATAAAAATATTATTAAAACATAACTTATTAAAAAGCAACTCAATGATACATCAGAAAATATACTAAGTACATCAGCACTAACATTGTTAAAGAATGTACACGTCTCATTATCTCCTACATCAACAAACAAAAAGGCATATAATAAATTAGTAATGCATATTGTAAAATATATGATATAGTCTGACATTTTCTTTTCTTTCTTTCCTGAAAAAATAATACCAACTACTACAAACAAAATACTATGTAACGGCATAATCATAGACCATATTCCCAAAATCGTAATCCATCCAAATGTTCTAATTTTTCCAAATACAGTTGCTAATGCAACAACAATAGTTATTAAAATAATCCATGTATTTTTTTTTATTTTTTCTGGTACTGTATTTTGATTATTATATAAGTTATCATTCATTCCATTATAACTCATATTATTATTAATATTATCATCCACCTTATTTTCCTCTTTTACTTTAATTTCTATATCAATTAAAATGTTCTATGCCAATGGTTTCATTGTAGGAAATAACAATACATCACGAATCGATGCTTGATCTGTTAATAACATAACCAATCTATCTATTCCTATTCCTAAACCTCCTGTTGGTGGTAATCCTATTTCTAAAGCATTAATATAATCTTCATCCATCATACCAGCTTCTTCATCTCCGGCCTCTCTTGCCTCAACTTGCTTCTTAAATCTCTCATATTGATCTATAGGATCATTTAACTCTGAAAAAGCATTTCCATATTCTCTACCACCTATAAATACTTCAAATCTCTCTGTTAGTCTTTCGTCTTCTTTCTTCCTTTTAGCTAGTGGTGAAATTTCTACTGGATAATCATATACAAAGGTAGGTTGTATTAGTGTCTCTTCAACATATTCGTCAAAGAACATACTTATAATATCTCCTCTTGTTCTTTTGGTCTCTTCTACTTTTAGTCCCTTGCTTTCGGCTAATTTTACTGCTTCCTCATCTGAATTAATTTCGTTAAAATCTACTCCTGTTACTTCTTTAATAGAATCTATCATAGTTATTCTTTTCCAAGAAGGAGTTAAATCTATTTCTTGACCTTGGTATGTTATTTTCATTGTTCCTAAAACTTTATTAGCTGTTTTTGTAAATATCTCTTCAACAATATCCATCATATCGTGGTAGTCTTCATATGCTGAATATAATTCTAGCATTGTAAACTCAGGATTGTGTCTTATATCCATCCCTTCATTTCTAAATACTCTGCCTATTTCATATACTTTATCTATACCACCTACTACTAACCTTTTTAAATTTAATTCCAAGGCAATTCTTAAATACATATTAATATCTAAAGTATTATGATGCGTAATAAATGGTCTTGCTGTTGCTCCACCTGATATTGTGTTTAAAATTGGAGTTTCAACTTCCAAATATCCTTTTTCATCTAAAATATTTCTTACTTCTTTTATTATTTTAGTTCTTAATTCAAATGTCTTTCTTACCTCTGGATTTACAATTAGGTCTGTATACCTTTGTCTATATCTCAAATCAGTATCTTTTAGTCCATGAAATTTTTCTGGTAATGGCCTTAATGACTTAGAAAGTAGTTGAACTTCTTTAGCGTGTATTGATATTTCTTCAGTTCTAGTTTTAAACACAAAACCAGTAATTCCTATAATATCTCCTATATCATAAGTTTTAAATTCCTTGTATTCTTCTTCTCCCAAATCATTAATACTAACATAACTCTGAATTTTTTCGTCACAATCTTGTATTGTACAAAATGATGCCTTTCCCATAATTCTTTTAGCTATTATTCTACCTGCAACGCTTACATCTTTTTGTTCAAATTGTTCATAATTTTGTTTTATTTCCCCTGCTGTATTTGTTCTATTATATTTTGTTACTGCAAAAGGATTTTTATTATTCTGTTGTAGTTCTTCTAGTTTTTCTCTCCTAATTTTTAGTAAATGATTCATATCAACTTCTTGTTCTTGTACATTATTTTCATTATCATTCATTTTTATATCTTCCCTTCTACTTAAACAATTATGAACATTATTATATCTTAATTTTACTAAAAAGTAAACCAATTATTGTAAAATTATGCGGTTTTTCTATTTCTTAATTCTCTTGCATGTTTTACTGCTAGTTCAGTTATTTCCCCACTAGATATTCTAGCAATTTCTTTTACTACTTCCTCCTCTTGTAACAATTTTATTTGTGTTCTTGTTTGATTTTGTACTACTTCTTTAGATATATAGTAGTTATAGTCACCTTTAGCAGCTATACTTGCTAAGTGCGTTACACATAACACTTGATGCTTATTTGCGATTTGTTTCATTTTATTTGCTACACTATTTGCAGCTATCCCACTAATTCCTGTATCTATTTCATCAAAAATTAAAATTGGCACTTCATCTACATCTGTTAATACATTTTTTATTGCTAACATTATTCTAGACATTTCTCCTCCAGATGCAATTTTTACTAATTGTTTTTCTTCTTCTCCCTTATTAGTAGTTATTAAAAATTCTATTTTGTCTAAGCCATTTATATTAAATTGATTTTCTTTATTGTACTCTATTTTTATGCTAAATTTTGCATTCTTCATTTCTAATTCTTGCAATTGCCTATCTATCTCGTTAGATAATATTTCACTATATTTAACTCTAATATTATGCATACAATTTGACTTTTCAAGCATTTTCATTTCTAAGCTTCTTATTTCTTTTTTTATTTTTTCTCTATACTCTTCTAAATTTTCTATTTGCTCAATTTCTTTTTCTAATTGAGTTTCATAACATAAAATCTCTTCTATACTATTTCCATACTTTCTTTTTAAAGAAAATATTAAGTCTAATCTTTGTTCTGTTTCTTGTCTCTCTTCCTCATCAAAATATGTATCTTCTTTTAGTATTGATATATCTCTTGATAACTCCTGCAAATCATAATATATACTTTTCAAATTATTAAGCTTCTCTGTATATTTTACATCTATATTTTCTATTTTTTCCAAAGCGCGTATTGATAGACTAATCGCATCTATTGCAGTTTCTCCAATTTGTACATCTACTTCATTTAAATTTTCAGAAATTTTTTCTGAATTTAATATTTTATTTCTTATTTCCTGTAATTCGTCGTCTTCATTTGGTTTCAATTTTGCTTCTTTTATCTCATTTAATTGATATTTTAGTAAATCTAACTTTCTTTGTTTTTCTTTATCATCACCATAATTATTTTTTAGCTCTATATTTAGTTCAACATATTTGTTATAAAGACTAATGTACTCTTGCTTTGGTACTGCGATCTCTTTACTTGCAAAATTATCCAAATAGTTGATATGTGAATTACTATCTAGTAATGTCTGGTTATCCTGTTGTCCATGTATATCTATAACATTTTTCATAAATTCTTTTAATTCATTTACTGTTACTAATCTGCCGTTTATTTTGCACATATTTCTACCATTTGCATATATTTCTCTTGATACAATTATATTTCCATCTATTGAATTTTCATTTTCTGGTAAATATAGACATGCTTCTACAAAAGAATAATTCTGGTCTTTTCTAATCATTTCTTTTGAGAATCTCCCACCTGCTATAATATTTAATGAATCTATAATTAAAGTTTTTCCTGCTCCTGTTTCACCTGTTAATACATTAAATCCCTGATTAAAATTAATACTAATGTCGTCTATAATACCAATATTTTTTATATGCAAATTAGAAATCATTTTTACTCCTCCTTATTTTAACTGTTTATGCGCATTTTCCACAGTTTGCTTTATTATATTCCTTGCTTTGAATAAATCTATTTTGTCATTTTCTTTTTTCATATAGCATAAGTACTCTATATTTCCTGCTGAACCTTTTATTGGGGAATAATCTATTCCCAATATCTTAAATCCTAAACTATCTGAAAATAGTAGTATTTTTTCTATTACTTTCATATGTATTTTTGCACTTTTTACTATACCATTTTTATTTATATTTTCTTGTCCCGCTTCAAATTGTGGTTTTATCAATATTACTATTTCCCCCGAATTATCCAGCAATTTATAGGCATTTTCTAGTACTTGCGTTAATGAGATAAACGATACATCTATTGATATAAATTCTATATTCTTGAAATTATCTGTACTAATTTCTTTTATATTTGTATTTTCCATATTTATTACTTTAGGATTATTAACTAAACTTTCATCTAATTGCTCACTTCCAACATCTATAGCATATACTTTTTCTGCTCCATTTTGTAACATACAGTCTGTAAAACCACCTGTAGAAGCGCCTATATCAACACATGTTTTGCCATTTAACTTGATACCAAAAACCTGTATTGCCTTTGCCAACTTCATTCCTCCTCTGCTTACATATGGCAATACTTCTCCAATTATTTCTATATTAGCTGTTTCTTCTACCAACTTACTAACCTTTTCTACTAGAATGTTATTAACATATATATTTTTATTTTGTATAGCATATTTTGCTTTTTGCCTTGTTGTAAAATAGCCTTTTTTTACTAGTAAATTATCTATTCTTTCTTTCATACAAAAACCTCTCTCGAAACTATGTTCGTGTATATTATACAAACAGATTTTCTGTTTGTCAAGCATTTTTTGAAAAATAATTGACAGATTTATAAAAAAATGCTATTATTAATAAGTATTATTTTTGGCCCGTTGGTCAAGCGGTTAAGACGCAGCCCTCTCAAGGCTGAATCATGGGTTCGATTCCCGTACGGGTCACCAACCAGAAACGCTATCCGAACATGGATAGCGTTTTTGCTATGAGAGTTGAAAAATTTATATAAACTATTGATTAAATTATTATGCTTATGATATAGTATAAATAATTATCCGGTCCCTGTTTTGTGGGTGTAATAATCAGCAGTTGTTACTGCTGATTGTAAGGCAGTATTTATATAACAACTGCTGATAAACTGCACCCACAAGGTTTGCAGTTTAATTTTTACTAAAGGAGGGGGATGAAATTGGACACAGCAACTTTAGCCGTACAGTTTTTAGGTATAGCTTTGATTTGTTTAATTGTCGGAATAGTTTTATGTTTTTTAGCTAGTCTTGGCTATAATACATATTTGAAATTCCAAGATAAGCATAAAAAAATTGAAGTTCATGCCGAGAACTCCAATTTAGATAAGTTGGATAATTAATACTGGTAAGGATTTATTCCTTACCTTTTTTATACTTTAAGTATCTTATACAATATTTCTTTTGAAAATTCAATAGTTTTAACGTAAACGTAAATTGCTTGTAATATTCTTGTAATATTATTTAATTATACTATCATTTATATTTACATCTGTCAATAAGTATAACATAAATTCAAAAATTTATCAAGTCTTATGTTAATTTCACTTAAAATTAATTATAGCATATGTTTTTTAAATATATTAACAAATAAAAATTTTCGATGTAAAGATATTATACATAATCAAGTCCAATTATCATTTTCTTCAAATCTGTCTCAGAAAATTTATACTTTTTATTGCAGAAATGGCATACCACTTCCGCTTCTCCCTGCTCAGCTATTATTTTTTCGATTTCTTGCCTACCTAAAGATAATATTCCTCTTTCAAACTTTTCTTTATTACAATTGCATTCATATATTGGAATAATATCCTCTTCTATTACTTCAAGATTTTCATCTTGGGTAACTTTTTTAGCAATATCTAATAAAGACATATTTTTCTCTAACATTTTGCTAATTGGATCACATTTCTGTATTGACTCTTCTATTTTTTGTATATCCTCTTCTGCAGCATCCGGCATTAGAGTTAGTAAATAACCTCCAGCAGATCTTACACCATTTTTATCTACTAGAACTCCCAATGCTACTACACTTGGTTTCTGTTCTGATATAGCAAAATAGTTTGCAAAATCCTCTGCAATCTCACCTGATATAAGAGGTACCAAGCCAGTATATGGTTCTTTTAATCCTATATCTTTTATAATATTTAGAAATCCACTTTTTCCAACAGCTTCTCCTACATTTAATTTACCATCTTCTCGTAAAGGTAAATCAACAACTGCATTTTCAACATATCCTCTAACCTTAGGAAAATTATTAGCAACAACTATTATTTTTCCAATTGGTCCATTACCACTTATTTGAATTGTTAAATTATCATTCACATTTTTCATGTTAGAACCCATAATTGATCCTATAGTCAAAGTCCTTCCTAATGCAGCTGTTGCCACTGGACTTAAATCGTGTATTTTTCTTGCTTTTTCTACTAAAGAAGTAGTATTAGCACATACTATATTAACTTTACCATCATATGCTAAAAATTTTACTATTTTATCTTCATTTTCCACTTTTATACCTCTTAAAGTATACACGCACATGTACAAACTTTTACATATTCATGTACTTATATTAATTTTCTTCTTCAAACATATCTTTTCCTACACCACATAAAGGACATACCCATGTATCTGGTAAATCTTCAAATGGTGTTCCTGGAGCTATTCCATTATCTGGATCTCCTATCTCTGGATTATATTCGTAACCACAAGCTAAACATTTATACATATTTCTTCCTCCTCTTAATTTAAATATATTTTTATAACCTAAACCTACAACAGCCACAACAATCAATGCAAAAGATAATGCTTTCCATATTCCACTTTCCAATAATACTACTGCAAACATTCCTAAAGTTGCACTTATTCCATACAAAATTAAAACTGCTTCTTTCTGTGTAAATCCTTTATTTAGCATTTTATGATGTAAATGTCCCTTATCTGCTGTAACTATAGCTTTTAAAGATTTACCTTTTATAACTCTTCTAACTATTGCACACAGTGTATCGAAAACTGGAACTCCTAATATAATTAGCGGTGCTACAATTACTATAGCTGTATAAGTTTTTGCTACCCCTAAAATAGATATTACTGCTAATGAATATCCCAAAAAATTTGAACCTGTATCACCAATAAAAGTTTTTGCTGGATTGAAATTAAATGGTAAAAATCCAGTTAATGCACCTGCTAATGCTGTAACTAACAATATTGCTATTAATGGTGATGAGTTTAAAGAAAATATTATTAGTAGTGACAGGCACGAGATTAAAGAAATACCAGCAGATAATCCATCTAATCCATCTATTAAATTAATTGCATTTGTAATACCTACAATCCATCCTGCTGTAAGTATTATAGAAAACACTCTATTTGCAAACAACTCACTTAATATTGGTACATCTATATCTTTAATTACTGTACCTGTTGATATTACTATAGCTGCTGCAATTAATTGACCTATTAATTTTGTTAATGGATGAATTTGTTTTACATCATCTATAAAACATACTATTCCTAAAACTAGTGCTCCACAGAAAAAGCCTATTAGCTTAATATAGTATTGCTCTTCTCCAAATAAATTAATTGTTTTTTCAATACTCATTATACTTAATAAATATATTATTGATACCGTAAAACCAGCTATTACAGCCAGTCCTCCTAATCTTGGCATTGCTCTAGTATTAATTCTTCTTTCATCCTTTGGTGAATCTACTGCACCCACTTTTTTTGCTAATTTAATAGTATATGGTGTTGTAACAAAAGCTGTAATAAACGCCAACAAAAATGCAATTGCTACGTCTCCCCACATCGTATAGCCCTCCATTATTTCATATTTTCTTTTTCTATTTCAGCAATTGCAAGCATTTCTGCATCTTTTTCTCCTTCGTAATTAGTTGCAAGCCACATTCTTAAGATACATATAGCTGTACTTGTTTTCAAGTCTTCTTCTCCTAAAGCTATAATATTGCTATTATGATACATTTTCGCGTATTTAGCTGTATATTCGTCATAGCATGGAACACAGCGAATTCCTTTAAATTTATTAGCAACTATTGACATTCCCATACCAGTTTTACTTATTAATATTGCACTATCACATTTTCCTTCTTGAATTAGTTTACTTGCTCTTTTAGCTATTTCTGAGTAATCTATTACTTCATTTTTCTTTGCTCCACAGTCTACAAAATCAATTTCTTTTTCTTTCAAATATTTTTCGATTTCTTCCTTCAATTCATACCCCGTATGATTACTTCCAATTGCTATCATTTTTATCCCTCCATTTAATTTTATAGATTAAATATATCATAAGAATAGTCATATTACAATATTTTTAGAATATTATTTCAATATATACAGGGAGGAAAGTATGAAAAATATCGGTTTTTCAATAAAAAAGAATATTATTACATTAATTTTTTGTTTATTTACTATATCTTTAGTTATATTTTCAAGGCAAAATCTTTCTGCAGCAAAAAATGGATTATCCTTATGGTTTAACTCTGTTGTCCCATCCTTATTACCTTTTTTTATTGCTACTGAATTACTAGGATATACCGACATTATAGCTAAAATTGGAAAAGTTTTAAATAGATTTATGAAACCAATTTTCAATGTTCCCGGAATTGGTGCATATGCCTTCATTATGGGAATAATTAGTGGCTATCCTGTTGGTGCAAAAATAGTTACCAATTTCAGAAAACAAGGACTTTGTACAAAAGCTCAATGTGAACGCCTTATTGCATTTACAAACAATTCTGGTCCACTTTTTATTCTTGGAACTGTGGGAATCAGCCTATTTGCTAATACTACCACTGGCTTTTTATTATTAATCACACATATTCTAGCAGGTATTTTAGTTGGATTTATTTTTCGTTTTTGGAAATATAAAGATAATGAAAACTTATCTTCACAGACACAATTTTCAACTCCAGAAAAGCAATTATCTTGTAATGTAACAAATTTAGGTAAAATACTTTCTAGTAGTATTTCAAATGCCATAAGTAATGTTGTTATGATAGGAGGTTTTGTTACACTATTTTCTATTATTATTTCTATACTTAATTCCTCAGGAATAATTGGAATAGTTTCCTCAATATTTACTCCTATTTTTGAACTATTTGGAATTAGTGGGAAATTTTGTGCTCCTTTTTTATGTGGAATTGTTGAGCTAACAAATGGTATCAGTACAATTGCAAACATAATGGTAAAAAATATATCTACAAATGTTGTATTAGTTTCTTTTTTGTTAGGCTTCGGTGGATTTAGCATACTCTTACAAGTTTTTAGTATTATATCAGAAACCGATATATCCATTCTGCCTTACCTATTAGGAAAAATACTACATGGTAGTCTTTCGGCTTTACTAACCTACCTGTTAATTAACTCTTTTCCAATTTTCAATTTAGATTTAGCAACCACATACTCTACAACTTTAACTACTAATGCTAACATCATAAATTCTTTTTGGAATTATAGTCTTGTAACTTGTGTTATTTTCATAATTGCATTTATAACTTTTATGAATCTAATAAATAGTTGTAAATCTAAGTGTAAAAATATTTAGTTAGGAGGATTTTTATGGATAGAAATATTGATTTTAATGGATTTTCTCCTTTTGAAAATATGGGATTTGACCCTAATACTATGAATAATAGTGACTTTTATAAAGATGCCATGTTTAACCCTATTATACAATATGAACAAGCATATATGTATTATAGATATCTAACTCAACAATTAGATTATAAAATTAAGTGTAAAGAGTACGAAAAAATGTGTAATTCAAAAGAAAATAGAGAACGCAGGGTTGAATAATCCTTCGTTCTCTTCATATATTTAAATTATTTCTAATATTACCTTTGGCTTATCTACTTTCTTTGATTCAATTACATATTCTGTTAATACTTCACTAATAGCCTCTTGTGCTAATTTTTCATCATTTGCATGTACATATGCTAAAACATCACCTTGTTTTACATATTCTGAAACTTTCTTCTCTACTACAATTCCTACAGAAAAATCAATTTTATCTTCTTTTTTCATTCTACCTGCACCTAATAATCCAGATATTTCACCTATTCTTCTTGCATTTATATCTTGTATATATCCCGCCTTTTCTGATTTCACTGGTAAGATATATTTAGCTTTTTCAAACTTATTAGTATCCTTAATATATGAAGTATCTCCACCTTGATTTTCAATCAATTGAAGAAATTTATCATATGCTTTTCCATTTGAAATTACTTCTTTTATTTTCTCCTTATTTTCTTCAATATTGTCCCCCTTGTCTGCTAACTTTATCATATATGCACCTAACTCAAGAATTACTTGTTCTACATCTTCTGGCATGTTTCCTTTTAAACTATTTACCGCTTCTATTACTTCCAAGTTATTTCCTACTGCATATCCAAGTGGTTCATTCATATTAGTAATAACACAAACTGTTTCCTTATTTGCAAGTTTTCCGATATTCTTCATTGCTACAGCTAATTTTCTAGCATCTTCTATATTATTCATAAAAGCCCCATGCCCACATGTTACATCTAAAACAATTTTATTTGCTCCAGCCGCAATTTTTTTACTCATTATACTTGAAGCAATTAGTGGTATACTTTCTGTACAAGATATTGTATCTCTTAATGCATATATTTTTTTATCTGCTGGTGCTAAATTTAAAGTTTGCCCAATTAAACTAATTCCTATACTTTTTACATTTTCTATAAATTTATCTATTCCGATGTCAGTATGATACCCTTTTATAGATTCCAATTTATCTATAGTTCCACCTGTAAAGCCAAGTCCCCTTCCAGACATTTTAGCAACCGGAATGCCTAAACTTGCTATAATAGGTAATAATATTAGACTTACTTTATCTCCAACTCCACCTGTACTATGCTTATCTACAACATTCTCCCCAAATACAGATAAATCCAAAGTTTCACCAGAATCTGCCATTGCTAAAGTTAATTCCTTAGTTTCCTCATCATCCATCCCATTAATATATATTGCCATAACCAAAGCTGCTGCTTGATAATCTGTAATATTATTGTTTGTATATTCCTTGATAAAGTAATTTATCTCTTCTTTAGATAGTTTTTTATTATCTCTTTTTTTAGCTATTATTTCTAATATATTCAATTTAATTTCTCCTTTATATATGTGTTATAAAACTTTTTCTATGTAATGGACATGGTCCATATTGCCTAATTGCATCCATATGCATTTTTGTTCCATACCCTTTATGTGCCAAAAAACCGTACTGTGGATAAACCTCATCCCACTGCCTCATAATTCTATCTCTGGTTACCTTTGCAATTATTGAAGCCGCTGATATAGAATATACTTTTGCATCTCCTTTTATAATAGACTTATATGGAATTTGCAATGTATCAATGTTTTTTAATGCATCTACTAAAATCAAATTTGGTTTTATTTTTAATTCTTGTAATGACATAGTTAGTGCCTTTTTGGTTGCATTTAGTATATTTATCCTGTCAATTTCTTCTTGTCCCACAATTCCTACACCATATGCAAGTGCCTGTTCTACTATTTTTTCATAGAGTAATTCTCTCTTTTTTTCAGAAACTTTTTTGGAATCATTTACACCTTCTATCATAGAATCCTTTGGCATAATAACACTAGCAACTACTACCGGACCTGCTAACGGTCCTCTACCTGCTTCGTCTATTCCACAAATATATTGTACTTTTTCACTATATAAACTTTGCTCTATCTCTTTTAATTTTTCTAGTCTTTCTTGTTCTTTTTCTTTCATAATGTAGCCTCTTACATATCAATTTTTATTAATTTCATTTCAGATAAACGATAATACATCTTTTTTTCATATTCAAAACCTTTAACATAAATAATCTCATCCGTATCATAATCAACAACATAACCTGAATCATAATTTATATTACTTAATCCAATTTCTTCTAAATTTCTTTTTGATAACAAATAAAAATTTCCTTCTACATTAATTATACCTTTATTAATTAATTCAGTAATTTCTTCATTTGCATTATCAGCATTTATTTTTGTTCCCATATACATTCCGGTATTGTTATTAAATTTAGCATTTTCACCTATTGTTTTTGTTTTAGCCTGTATTAATAACATATTTGTATTCAAGTTTTGTAATTGTGTATTCTGTATAACTGGAGTAGCATAATAAGCCGTAACACCTACTAATATCATAATTAATACAATCGTTATTACTAATGAAATTAAAGTTAAACCTCTCTCTTTTTTCATCCTATGTGCACTCCTTCCTTGATACATTATATAAAACTTAAATAAATTTTTCAAGTGTTAAATTAGCATAAAAATATCTCGAAATTTTCACATATATTTCACAAAACTATTGTATTATAAAAGTGTTTTAGGTTATTATATAGATGGAGGTAAAATTATGGAAGAAAATAAAAATAATTCATACAAAGTAGTAAGTTATAATGAAGGAAACGAAAAAAAAGAAAAAAGTAGTATAGGAAAAAGTGTTGTAGTTCCATTTATTTCTGGAATTTTAGGTGCAACTTTAGTGGTTGGAACTTGTGTAGGTGTTCCAAGTGTTCGAGAAACATTAGTAAATACTTTTGCCACTCCTGTACAAACATCTACTACAAATAATTCTAATCCTACTACATCAAATGTTACTTATGTATCTTTACAAGATTATTCAGAAACAGGTGTAGCTGTTGCTAAGAAAGTAATGCCTTCTATTGTAAGTATAAAAGTACAATTCTCGGTTAACTCAATATTTGGAATATCTTCTAATGGTGCCACTGCTTCTGGTTCAGGTATTATTATTAGTTCAGATGGATATATTTTAACTAATAACCATATTATTAATTCAACATCAAGTAATTCTTACTATCAGGTTTCTGAAGCAACAAAAGTTTCTGTATATTTATATGGTGACGAAACAGAATATGAAGCAAAAGTTATTGGAACAGACGAGCAAACAGATTTAGCTGTTATAAAAATCGAGAAAAGCAACTTAACAGCTGCAGAACTAGGTGATTCAAGTGCAGTAGAAGTTGGAGAATTTTCTATGGCAATTGGTAATCCTCTTGGAATGGATAACAGTGTAACAAGCGGTATTATTAGTGCTGTAGACAGAGAAGTAACTAGTGATGGCAAAACATTTAAATTAATTCAAACAGATGCCGCTATTAATGAAGGAAATAGTGGTGGTGCTTTAGTAAATGCTAAAGGTCAAGTAATTGGAATTAATACTTTAAAAATTTTAGATACTGGTGTAGAAGGTATGGGCTTTGCAATCCCTATAAACTCAACCAAAGACATTACAGATCAATTAATAAAATATAGCAAAGTAAAAAGACCTTTCATTGGTATTAGTGGTAAGGATATAAATGAGAGCATGGCAAAACAGTATAATCTTGTAGTTGGTGTTTATATTGCAGGAATAGAAGATTTTTCTGCCGCTGAAAAGGCTGGACTAAAAATAGGAGATGTTATTATTTCTGCTGATGGAAAAAATATTACCACTATGGATGAGTTAAATGAAGTAAAAAATTCTCATAATATAGGAGATACTATAACATTGAAAATCAATAGAAGTGGAAAAGAAATGGATATTAATGTTACACTAGAAGAACAACCTTAACTAAAAATGCACCGTTAGTTCACAAAATGGACAAAATTGACTGGTATATTATAAATGAAGGGTAAATCATAACCTTTCACACTGAATGCCTTTGTAGTTTTTTCTTATATTAAAACATCCCCTTTTATTTGTTTTAAATAGAGTAAACTCAAAAAAAAGCTGATTTTAGAATCAGCTTTTTATTTTGCTTACATAATAATCAAAATACTACTATATCTATTTCTGATGTATAATTAGAATTTCCATATGGATAAAGTATGTATAAAGCTCCATTTTCGCCTATAAAATAAGATCTTGTATTTCCTATTTTATACATTGAATTTTCTACATCTCTGCTATATACATTATATCCCAGTTCTTTAAGTGATGTAGCCTGTTTATTTGCTTTTATTATAGCTTGCTTTATTTGTTCTTCTACATCTGCTCTAGGTAACTCTTTAATACGTATAATTTCTTCTAAAGATATTTCTTCATTTGTGCTTAAATTATAATTATATGTTTGAACAATTACTCTTTGTGGATTTTCTCCTTCTTTTAGAGTAGATTTTATAACTAATGACAAAATATTAGTATTTATATATGCAACATATTCTACATTATATATTGTACCATCATTAGCATTTGCTACAATTTCCTCATATTTTCTAGTAAATATATTGTTTACCCTTTCATTAAATGCTTTTACTAAATCGTTTTCTATATTTACATATGGTATATTAACATTGACTTCATATTTATTTTCAATATTTTCTTTTTTAGATAAGCTTGTGAAAATAATATCTTCAGTTTCTTTTATTTTACCTATTTGACCTAATGTTGCTCCTTGCTTATTTAATGTATTCGTAAAAATTTCATTAAAATTAGCAGCCAACTGTTCATTGCTAATTATATTACTACTAGGTTTTTCCTCAACATCCTTTTTAAAGAATTGCCAATATACTGCGAAATTAACAGCGATAATACAAACAACTATAATAATTCCAAATATTATTTTTCTAACATCAATTTTCATAATTAGAAATGCTTTCCTTTCCCTTTTTTATTTTTTTCTTCTTCCCTTATATTATTATCTACTTGTTTCTCCTCTGGCTTTTCTTCTGTTTCTTCCGTTTTTAAGCTATCTATATTTTCTACATCTTTTATATCTATATTTTTATCCAAGATTGTATCTTTTTGTTTTTTACCATATCTATACTCTACTATTGCAAATATTAATCCCAAACCAGCAATAATACATGTAAATACAATCATTGGTATAGAATACTTATTTATAAATGTTTCTGGTATTTCAACACTATGTGGAAGTTCAACAGTTGAACTTGCAGCCTTTACTTCTTCTTCTTTATTTACTATTAACTCATAAGTTGCTGTTAATTCCCCATTTTCAGATTTTACTATAATATTAATAATGTTCTCTCCTGCCACTAAATCTTCATTACCAGATATTTCAACAATAGTTCCTTCTTGCTTAGGTACAGCATCTATTGTTAAGCTTTCAATATTTGATTCAACATCTAAGTTATATGTATACACATCTTCTGAAAATTCTGGGGCAAAAATCAAATCCACTAATTCTCTATCTGTAGTAATTCCTTTGACTACTAATGATAATAATTTTAATTCCTCTTCTTTCTTTTCTTCTGGTTTATTTACTGTTATTGTATAAGTTTGTGTTTTTCCATCTTCAGCTGTTACTACTATATCAAATGTATTTACTCCTGGATTTAGCTCTTTTTTGCCTGTTCCAGACACACTAGCTTTTGAATGATTTTTTGTTGCTGATATTTCTATATTTGTTACTTCTTCACCAACATCAACAGTGTACTTTGTAACTCTTGGAGAAAATGCTGGTGTCAAAGTGCCTACATCTACAGACAATGATTTTAATGAATTATCCTGTGACTTTGTAGGTGTTTGCGTATTTGTTACTGTACTTGGTTTTGTTTCTGCTGGTAAATTTTCATTGCTACTACTTCCTTTATTATCATTGCTATTATTATTGTTATTACTATTGTTATTGCTATTATTATTGTTGTTATTGTTGCTATTTGATCCACTATTGTTATTTGTAGTTGCTTTTTCCTTAACTGTAATAGCTACTGTTTTAGATATACTTTTAGATTTCAAATCACTTCCTGCAACTTTACCTGATAATGTTATAGTATAGTTTCCTGCTGATGTTGCTGAAAAATTTGCTGATAAAACTGATTTGCTTTCTTCTTTTCCATATGCATCACCATTGTTAACATCACCACTTAGGTTTCCACCAGTTGTAGTCATTTTCAAAGACCAAGTTTCAGTTGCAGATATACTTGCAGTTATTGTGGTACTTTCTCCTACATATATTTCCTTTTTAGAAGCACTTATACTAGCATCTGCACCATACACAATATTTGCTGTAACACATATTCCCATAAAAACTAAAGTCATAATTAATAATTTTAAAGTTTTTTTCATATTTTTTCTCTCCTTATTATAGTGTTATACTCCCTGTGCCTATAATATTTCGTTTTATTAATGCCATATCTATAATATCTATTTCATTATCTTCTGTTGAAATATTACCTGCTGTTTTATAAAAGCTATCAAGTTTTTGCGTACCTATAATATCTCTTTTTACTAATGCCATATCTATTATATCTACCTCGCCATCTCCGTTTACATCACCTAACTTAACTACAGTATAATCTTTGCCATTAATAGTTAATCTAGCACCTGTTCCTATTAGTCCTGTATCTTCTAATGCATTATTATCCTTATCAACAGCTTTTGTAACATTATTTCCACTATCCTTCAAATTTTTAAGTAATGTTTTTGGTTCCATAACTACTTGCCATGCATTCTCGTCTATTTTATAACCATTTTGAGCAACAACCACATTATCTTTTAAATACTGCCTTGCAACATATCCAACTATTCCGTCTGGAGTTATAACTTTATCCCAATAATATCCTCCTTCACCTACAGATGCTGCTTTTTCTACTCTAGTTACTACTAATCCATAAGCTAATGTTCTTATACTAGAATAGCTTGTACCTGGTCCGCTTCTTAATCTTAATCCATCATTTGCAATTACTGTTACATTATCAGTAGTGTCTACAGTTCCTAAGCTTTTGTTTACAATAAAGCCTTGTCTACCATCAGATAATATAATTCTATCCCATTTTTCTCCATCTCTTTGGTATCTATTTGTATCAATTCTTGTTACAATTTGTCCTTTGTTTACAGTAGTAATAAGTGAAGTATTTGTGTAACCTGGTCCGCTTCTTACCTCAATACCATCTATATTTACTACCATTGTATCATTACAGTTTGTTACATCGTCTGTTATACTCAAATATTGAGAATAAACATATCCTATAGTTGCATCATCTAATACAACTTTATCCCATCCATCTTTGTTAGACTCTCTTTCGATTGATAATACTACAGTTCCTTTAGCTATTCTTGTTATTTCTTTATATCCTGTACCTGGTCCATCCCTCACAATTAGTGGATCTTTCTCTGTTGCTACTATAACGTTTACTGGGTTTATGCTACTGCTACTTGGTACAAAGCATGCCATTTTTGGCATATTTTCATATACTGGAATAATGAAATTATAATTTTCATTTATTTTTCCTGTTTGGCTATATATTTTATATACGCTAGATGCTTCACTCCTTGCTGCCTGAACATTTTGCATATATTGATGTGAATATAATGTACCATCACTATCATCAATATCAAATTTATTTAGATATAATGTGTTTTGTCCTCTATCTACATATTTTGTTTTCAAAAATCCTATTCCACCTAAAATAGAACTTTCTAATGTTGTCCAACCATTTTCCTTTGCTTTTGCTTTTGCATTAGCTATAATCTGGCTAGAATTGTTTCCACTTGCTCCAACATTAAATACATTATAATATGTATTTCCATCATCATCCTTCATTCCTTTACCTGTGGTACTTCCGCCTCTGCCTTGTTCTTGCAAAATTCTAGATATTACATAGTATGGACTTATATTAGCATTTTTACATGCAGTTAAAATAGCTTGTCCTACACTATCTCCAGCTATAAAAGTACCAGTTGTCATACTTTTTACGCCATCTATTGTATGTATGTTATCTTTATATGTTACTTCTTCAAATTGAAATACATCCATATTATTCAAAGAATTTCTTGGATCCATTATATATGCTATTGTTCTTTCTGAAGCACAATTCCAACTTCCATTATCATATGTTTTAGTACCACAAATTGAACATAGCCATTCACCAGTTTTATTCTGAATCAAGTTAAGTGGACTTCCACCGTGTCCTGAATTCTCACTTTTAATTACTTGGTTCCAATCTAAACCTGTATATAGAATTGTAAAATTCCAATTTGGATGCTCTGATTTTAATTTTTGTATTAATGAATTATATCCTGGATATTTATTTTCATCTAATCCTGTATATGCACTTCTACTTGCTTTTGCCTCTACTTTAAAATTTATAGGCTCAAAAATGCATACTGCCGTAAATATAATTGTAAATATAATAATTATTAACATTATTTTTCTCGATACATTCAAAGTCTAATTCCTCCTCAGTTTTTAATTATTACAATCTCCGTAATGAGTATATCATTTATGTATAAAATAAGTCAATATTTTTACACTTTGTAATATAATTGTAATGTAACAAGTAATAAAGCAAAAGAGAGCATTAAAAACGCCCTCTTTCTGGTAAGTATACATATTAGCAACATCCTCTATTGCATCCGCAATTTGTAAATAATAATAAGAATATAATTATGAAGAATAATATTTCACTATCTCCACATCCCCCAAAAAATCCTCCTGAGTTATTGCATCCACAGTTTCTCATTTCGTCTTGCATATTTATGACCTCCTTATTTTGTTTTATATGATATAGTATGATTTTTTTTAATTTTGTGTTACAATATATATGTAAATTTTCTACAATACAGAAAGGATCTTTTATATGAATAATAATATTGAACTTTTGTCACCTGCTGGTGATTTTGAATGTTTGAAAGCTGCTGTTCAAAATGGTGCTAATGCTGTTTATCTTGGAGCCTCTTCTTTTAGTGCTAGAGCTAATGCAAAAAACTTCAATTTAGAAGAGTTAAAAGCTGCTATAGAATATGCTACTTTACGAAATGTAGCAGTTCATTTAACATTGAACACCTTAATAAAAAACGATGAATGGAACGATGTTATAGAACTTGCTATAAAGGCTTATGAATATGGTGTTAGTGCTATTTTAGTACAAGATGTTGGTTTAGCAAAAGCTTTAATTTCTGCATTACCAGATCTACCTATTCATGCAAGTACCCAAATGACTATACACAATTTAGAAGGTGCAAAATTTGCTAAAGAAATGGGATTTTCTCGTGTTGTTCTAGCTCGTGAACTGTCAATAAATGAAATCCAATTTATTCATGCAAATTGCGATATTGAGTTAGAAGCATTTATACATGGAGCATTATGTATTAGTTATTCTGGGCAATGTTTAATGTCTAGTTCTATTAACGCTCGTTCTCGGTAATCGTGGAAAGTGTGCTCAAATTTGTAGACTTCCTTTTGAGTTAATTGATGAAAATGAAAAAACTATAGACAAAGGCCATCTACTAAGTCCAAAAGATTTATGTGGATTAGAATATATACCTGCACTTATTGATGCTGGTGTTAATTCATTTAAAATAGAAGGTCGTATGAAAACTCCTGAATATGTAGCAATTGTAACTAAAATATACAGAAAATATATTGATTTAGCCTTATCTGGTGAAGAATATATTATTAATCCAGAAGATAAACAAGCTTTACTTCAAGTTTTCAATAGAGGTGGTTTTTCTTCAGGTCATTTAGGAAAAGATGCTAATACTGATTTAATTTTTAAGGATAAACCAGGCAATATGGGAATTTATATAGGAAATATCTCAGGCTATAACCCAAATAAGGGATATATTACTGTAAATCTTAATAACACCGTCTGCCTTGGAGATACTATTGGCGTTGAACGAGAATCTTCAAAATATCATGTTTCTGAATTAATGGAAAAGAAGTCTAATATATTAAAAGCAGATTCTGGAATGTTAGTAAAAATTGGAAGGGTTAAAGGAAATATAAAACCTGGTGATAAAATTTTCAAATTAGAAGATAAGGAATTGTTTCACTCTGCAAGGCTTTCTTACAGTAAAGAAAACATTAGAATTCCACTTACCTGTACATTGAAAATTGAAAAGAACAAACCTATACAAGCCATTCTATTTTATAAAGACGAAAAAGCAGTAGAACTAGTTTCTTCTATTATTCCAACAGAAGCACTGTCTGCTCCAATAACTAAAGAGCGTATTATGGTACAATTCTCAAAAACAGGTTCTACACCATTTGAATTTACCAAATTCAACATTACTTTAGATGATAATTTATATATTAATATATCAGATTTAAATGAATTAAGAAGAATTTGTTTGGCAAAACTAGAAGAATATATCTTACAAAAAAGTAAAAGAACTTTTTCTAAAAAATCACCTTCATTATATAAAAAAGAAAAGGCTCCTATTACTCAAAATGTAAAGATTTCTCTGCTTTTGAACCAATTAGACACTAATACAAATTACTCTTTATTAGAAAATGTTGACTCTATTTACATTCCTTTAAAATATTTTGCAGATTCAAAATTTTCTAATATTTTGAAGAATTTAGCTTCAAATCATAATTTGTACATATATATGCCAAACATTATAAAAGCAAATTATAAAAACCTTTTTGTAAACAACATAGACGCTGCACTATCTAATTACAATATTAAGGGATTCGTACTTTCAAACATAAGTAATTTTGAATTATTGCACAATTATAGAGAAAAATATAAATTCATAGGTAACTACACTCTTAATGTATTTAATAACAACTCTATTAAAGCCTTAAACGAATATGGTATAGATAAAGTCACTCTATCATGTGAACTTTCAAAAACTGCAATACAGGATATATGTTGCTCTTGCTCTATCCCTACTGAATTAATAGTATATGGTAATATTCCAGTAATGACCACAGGTTACTGTTTTTTAGGAAATACAAATAAATGTTACCCAGAATGCAACACCTATTGTAAGCAACAACACCTATATTATTTAAAAGACAAAATTGGTTTTAATTTTCAAATTATACCAGATAACATTCAAACAGTTACCACAATATACAATAGTAAAACTACTTCTATTGAATTTGCAGACATAAATCTAAACTCTGTTAGAATTGATATTTTAAATGAAAACATACTAGAAATTAATAACATTATTAACTCAGTAAAACAAGGCAACAGATTAACTGGTAACTCTTACACAAATGGAAATTTATTTAGAGAAGTATAACAATAAAATAGTAAATAAAAAATAAAATAGAGAATATTTTACTATAATAAATTAGTATATATTCTCTATTTTAAACTAATCAAGTATCACAATTGTCTAGCACTTAGCTTTATTATTAAATCCATGTTATCATCAGTAGCAGCTTTATTCCTTCTTATTGCTCCACATTTTTGGCACTTAAACACAATAACATATCCTTTTTTTGCATCTAATTCTACAGATACCGGCTCCAGCATTCCATGACATTCCTCTGCTCTATCACCTGGGTTAATATCCACATGTTTAGAATGCAAACAATATGGGCAATGATTTCTACATGTATAACCTAGTTTTTCAACCTTCTTGCCACAATTTTCACATACAAATCCCTCATCAATTTTAGTAAATCTACTTAACATTACTCCTCCTTGCCCACTATCCTATAAACTCTCTTAATAACGATGTTCTTGGTATTTCGTCTGTTGGTATTGGTTTAAAATAAGATAACATTCTTATTAATCTAGTTGCCTCACTATACTCTGGCACTGTATTTGGTATATCTTTTAATAGTGGAATTGCATATTGTTTAAGAACTCCTAATTCATAAATTAGTGAAGAATTAAACATACTATCCGCTTCCTCTTGATAAGGAAAAATATTTTTCTCCTCTCCTCTATTTACAGAGTACCATGTTTTTATGGTATGTTCTGCTGAATATCCTCTATATTGATTATCTCTCACAATTCTTCTTATTAGTCTTGTATCTGTTGTTGAAATACAATTATAATAATCTATATTTAAGACAGTTAAATCACTAACATATATTTTATACTTTTGAGATTTTGATATAGCACTAGTCAATCTATCATTTAAACAATGTATGCCCTCTATTACTAACACCTCGTCTGAAGACAATCTTAATTTATTTTCTTCGCTATATGTTTTTGTTCCTTTTTTAAAATCAAATGTTGGCATTAATACTTCTTCACCATTTAATAGTTTTACTAAATGATCATTAAATAATTCAGTATCAAGTGCCTCTATACATTCAAAATCATAATTTCCAAACTCATCTTTTGGATTTTGACTTCTCTCCACAAAATAATTATCTACTGATATAGTAACTGGTTTTATTCCATTTAGCCTTAATTGAACCCCTAATCTATGTGCAAAAGTAGTTTTTCCAGAAGATGATGGACCTGCAATTAAAACCATTTTTATGTTTCTATCTTTTACTATTTTATCTGCTAATTCTGCCATTTTCTTTTCATGCAATGCTTCTGACAATACAATAGCATCCTTTGCATTATCTTTATCAACTTCTTGATTTAATTTATATACTGTATTTATTCCTAATAATTTGTAAATATCCTCATATTCATCTAAAGTCGCTGCTAATTTTTTTGTTTCTACAAATTCAGTCAATTCCCAAGGATTACTTCTATTAGGATACCTTACAATAAAACCATCACGATATTTTTCAACATCAAACACTTTTATAATACCAGTTGAAATAGGCATTACTCCGAAAAAATAATTGAAATAATCTTCACAATAATACAATGAAGCCCCATATTTTTCTGCTACATCCATTTGTATTATTCCTCTCAATGTTTTTTCCTTTTTATAAAACTCTTTTGTTTCCTCTAGATTCATTTTTACTTTTTTAATTTCTAAATCTTGAGTCACAATTTTCTTCATTTCATTTTTTACTTGTTCTAGCATTTCCTCTGTAACTTCCATATTATCTATTTCGCAAAACATTGCATTAGATAATTGATATTGTATTGTCAACAATGCATCAGGATATAGTCTACTTAAGGCTTTTGACATTATATACATTACCCCTCTAATATATATCCTAATTCCATCTTTATCCTTTAAATCTATTAATTCTATTTTTGAATCTTGCTGAGGTTTTAAATTCAAACTTCTAACTTCATTATTACATTTACAAGCAATAATAGGCACCTGTGAATTTTGTATTTCACTCTTTAGTGCCTCATATACAGTTGTATCTTCAGATATTTCTATTTTCCTATTTTCATATTCAATTATCATAATTTTGTCCTTTCCTATCTTAATATATATCTTAGTTTATACACTGATTTTAACATAGCTAATACATAAAATCAACTTATCATAGGTATATTTTTGTTAGTAATTGGATATACTTTTATTAACAATATCTAGGAGGTTGATTTTATGAATTTACAAAGAGTACATGCTATTTTATCTAATAAGCAAAAAGTTGATGTTTTTTATAATGAAGATCCTGTATGGATTCAAGAAATAAAAGACAATGTTGCAACTATTGGATTTATTAATAGACCTGGAGAAAAAGACGTATATATAGAAGATTTATACGAAAGAAATTTATATAATTAAAATTTTATCTATTAAAATATAAAATTAATGTACCTATTATGGCTACAATAAAGCCTAATATTTTTAGACCACTACTAGCTTCATTTTGATCGCCAAATCCAAATAATCTCTTAGTTAATCTTCGCGCATCAAATGCCATAATTACACCAAATAAAGTTAGAACAATTCCTATTATCATTAATATTATTTTTAACATATTCTTCAACATCCTTTTTTATTCATATCTATATATTACTGTTTTTATAAAATTTTGTCAATATATAAAAGAAGGGCCCTCACTATAAAAGTGAGGGATTCTCCGGTGATTTCCACTTTTCGTTCTCAGAATCATGGAGATATTCAAGGATATTAGCAATATACCTTCTGCTAAATTCTTCTCGAGACTCTCCATCATGATGTTTAGGTTTGACGTAGAATACATTGTTTCTGTCCGTGCCGTTCCATTTACTTTCTGGAATGTACTTTCTCGTATTCCATGCATAACGGATTTGTTCAACTTGGTTAGATGTTAACTGCTCCAGTTTTATCCGATTATAGTACAAATCTACGATAAGTCCTGACCCAGGACAGCTAATATCAACTCCCAATACACGCATGTTTTCTAGAACATTATTCATAGTTTCCTCCTTTACTCACCTCATTGCATGAGTACAACAGTATTTAGCTCTACTCGAACTATACTTATATTTTACCATATTTTAGCAAAAATTGCAACATTAATACTCAAAATAATCCACTTGCCGTCCCACTAATCAGTGTATCGAGAAAAATTACAATTCTATTCCATCTATAAACTTATCTTGCAAAAATTTTCTCAACCTTTCATTTTCAGGTTTTTCTAATTTCGAATCCTCCTGCAAAAGCTGTATTGCTAAGCTTTGCACCATTTTCAAAATAGGCATATCTTCAAATAAATTTGCTATTTTAAACTCTGGTAGACCATGCTGCTTCGTTCCAAAGAATTCTCCTGATCCCCTTAATTCCAAATCTTTTTCTGATATAATAAATCCATCATTCGTATCTTGCATTACTCTCATTCTTTGCCTTATTACATCAGAATTTCCTTGATATTTTAATATACAATACGATTTATATTCTCCTCTACCAACTCTACCTCTTAACTGATGTAATTGTGCAAGACCAAATCTTTCTGCATTTTCAATCACCATTATACTTGCATTTGGTACATTCACACCAACCTCAATTACAGTAGTTGAAATTAAAATATCTATACTACCATTTTTAAATTCCTCCATAATTGCATCTTTTTCTTTTGGTCGCATTTTTCCATGTAAGCACTCTACTTTGTACTCTTTAAAGACCTCTTGTTTATATTTTTCTACCAATTCTGTTACAGATTTTGCATTAATCTCTTCATTTTCCTCTACTAATGGACACACAATATATGCTTGTCTACCTTCATCAACCTGCTTTTTTACAAAATTATTTACTCGTTCTTCAAGCCCCTTTGAAACTGCAAATGTATCAATCTTTTTCCTGTTAGGTGGAAGTTCATCTATTATAGAAATATCCAAATCACCATATAAAATTAGTGCCAAAGTTCTTGGGATAGGAGTTGCTGTCATAACCAACACATCTGGATTTTCGCCCTTCTGAGAAATTATTTTTCTTTGTCTTACCCCAAACCTATGTTGCTCATCCGTCACAACCAATCCTAAATTTTTAAACACAACATTTTCTTCCAAAATAGCATGTGTTCCTATTAATATATCTATTTCACCGTTTTTTAATTTCTCTAAAATATCTTCCTTCTTCTTTTTGCTTATCGCACCAACTAGCAACTCACACTTTATTCCAAATTCCGATAAAATCTCAGTGAAACTCTCAAAATGCTGCGTTGCTAAAATCGCTGTTGGAGCCATAATTACCATTTGATAACCACATTTTACTGCTTTATACGCAGCAATCATTGCCACAACCGTCTTTCCAGACCCAACATCTCCTTGTAAAAGCCTATTCATAGGTTTTTTACTTTCCATATCACCATCAATTTCCTCTAAAACTCTAAGCTGTGCTTTTGTTAATCTAAAAGGTAAACTATTAATAACATCTGACATTTTTACATCTTTGCTAAACTCAATTCCACATCTTTCAACCTTATATTTACTTTTTAAACTCAAAAGAGAAAGTTGCATACCAAGCAGTTCTTCGAAAACAAATCTTTTTCTTGCTATTTGAAAATCCCTTAATTCATTTGGAAAATGAATTAGTCTAGTTGCAGTATTTATATCCAGCAAATTATATTTTTCAAGCAAATAATCTGGCAAGGTTTCGTCCAAGCTGTTATCCACCAATTTCAAAGCATTCTCCATAATTTGTCTAATGATATTTTGACTCAAACTATATGTCGAGGGATAAACCGGCACAATTTTTCCTGTATTTTTATTTTTTCCTTCTTCCTCAAAAACAGGAGAATTCATTCTAGCAGTTCCATCTTTTTTATCAATCTTTCCATAGAAATTATAAGTTTGTCCTAATTTCAATTTATCTTTCAAATATTTTTGATTAAACCATGTCAAAACCGCACTACCTGTATCATCTCTTACAATCAGTCTATACATTCGCATATTTCTTCTAGTTGGAATTTCAGTCATTTTCGACACAACGGTAGCACTAATTAATACTTCTTGTCCATCCATGCTATCCGCAATTTTAACA
Organism: uncultured Clostridia bacterium; assembly: GCA_947632535.1. Lineage (GTDB taxonomy): Bacteria > Bacillota > Clostridia > TANB77 > CAG-508 > CANRPR01. The sequence continues at coordinate 38,878 of CANRPR010000004.1, forward strand.
GGTTTGCTCCTATCCTCATAATCTCTTGGATAATAAGTAATTAAGTCCTGCAAAGTAAAAATTCCTAGTTTATTAAGTAAAGCAACCCTATTAGGTCCTACTCCTTTTATAAACTGTACATCTTGCTTCAAATTCAACATATCTTTTCTTCCTTTTTTACATTATTATTATATATATTATCAAACCTTCGTTTTTTGTGTCAATTAATTTTAAAAAAGTCTTGTTTTTTTTTGCAAGATGTGATAAACTATAACTTAGTCAGTTTATTACTTGATATAGGAGGTGCAATAAAATGGCAAAATGTGCAGTTTGTGGCAAATCACAAAATTGGGGAAATAAAATCAGTATAGCTCGTTCACATGTTAGTAGGAGAGCTACAAGAACATGGAAACCAAATTTAAGAAGAATAAAAGCAAATATTAATGGCGAAACAAAAACTATATCAGTTTGCGCTAAATGTTTGCGCTCAGGAAAAGTTAAAAGAGCTTAACAAAATAAGACATATCTAGTTTAAAACTATGTTATGTCTTATTTTTAACTTGTTTTTACTTGTAATAGAGAAGCGTCCCTAATTGGACAAAATGTCCAAAAAAGAACCGTCCCCATTTGGACAACACTTATTTTATACCAAATATCAATTTTACAAGTCCTCTCAAGCATTTTGGTACTTTTTTTACAACTATTTGCATATGTATCCACACCCCTTTATATTATCTTACTTTAACATGAAAGCCAAATTAATCCTAATATTAATGAGATCGCACCAATTAATATTAGCCAACCAGTAATTGGAAGTAATATTACTAATAAAATACCCAAGCCCATGCCCATTAAACAGACTCCACAGGTTTTTTTTAATATTCCCAATATTATTCTACCTCCAATTTTTAATTATTTATAGTTTATGATTAATATTATTATATTAAATTATGTAAAAAAGGTGATTAACTATTATGAAACTAACTAAAAAAGATGTTATAGATTTAATTGAATCATTAAAAATTGCATATCCAGATGCATGTTGTAGTTTGAATTTTGATACCCCATTTCAACTAGTTGTTGCAGTTATGCTGTCTGCACAATGTACTGACGAAAGGGTTAATAAAACCGTTCCATCTATATTTGCTAAATACTCTACTCCTGAAGATTTTGCTAATATAGATATTAGTGAATTGGAATGTTTAATACATCCATGTGGTTTTTATAAAAATAAGGCAAAAAATTTAAAAGCATGTGCTCAAAAAATAGTAAATGATTTTAATGGAGTTGTTCCTGATACTATGGAAGAACTTACTAGTTTACCTGGAATTGGCAGAAAGAGTGCTAACGTTGTTATGTTAGATGCTTTTGGAATTGCCGAAGGTATCGCAATTGATACACACGCAAAAAGAATTTCCAATAGAATTGGTTTATCTAAACAAGTTGAACCAGAAAAAATTGAGCAAGATTTATTAAAAATTATTCCTAAAGAATATTTAAAAGATGTAAACCATCTTTTTGTATGGCACGGCAGAAATATTTGTGATGCTAGAAATCCAAAATGTGAAAAATGCCCTATAAACAAATATTGCGATTTTTATTTTGATTTAACAAATCCTGCATAATTTCTATTATTTTATTCATAATAATACTCAGAGGTGATTATTTTGACAAACATTAATTGCTCTGCAAATTGTGTTTATCAAAAGGAAGGTAAGTGCTGTTTCGAATCCATTTCTTCGCAAATTCTTTGTCCAAATAATACATGTGCTTACTTTATATCCTTAGAAAAACAAAAGAAGTAGTAAATTTAACTTACTACTTCTTTTTTGCGACATTTTACTACAATAACTGTCATATCATCCTTTGCTACTCCATAACCATTATCTATAGCCTCTTTTAACAAAATATCTGCTATTTTCTGAACATTATCTGTACTTATTTCTTCTAACACATTCTTTACCCACATCTCCTTATTTTGATATTCTGTATTAGATTCCATAATTCCATCACTACACATTACAAAAATATCATTATCCTCTATATCTTTATCATATACTACTAAATTTATATTTTCCATAATACCAGCTGGTAAAGATAAAGACTTAATTACTTGAACCATCTTATCATGCTTTACATATGTAGGACATGCTCCATTCTTTATAAACTCAATATTACCTTTATATAAATCTAATATTCCTATATCAATGGTAGCATATGTATCTTGTTTCGAATTATTTGAATTTATACATAAAGTTGAATTTATAAGTTCAACTGATGTATCTTTGTCAAAGCCATTCGTTAGTAGTCTATCTAGCATTTTTATTGCTATTTGACTACTCTTTCTCGCTTCTGGACCAGATCCCATTCCATCACTTATTGCAATTAAATACTTACCATCATTTAATTTAGTTGTCAAGTATGAATCACCTGATACAGGAGAACCATATTTAGTTATCTTTGCAATTCCCAACGAAATTCCATATTTATCTTCTGATGCAAAAACATTTACACATAAATTACTATCTTGCTTTAACGCACATTTTTGCTTTTGAACAACCACTTTTTCCTTTAAAACTTTAGATATTATCTTTTCAATCTCGTCTATATGACATTTTTTTGTATCATATTCTGCACATCTATCAATATATACCGTTACAATATATCTGCCACTTTCTTCTTGCTTTATTTTTACACTTCCTATAGGCACATTTTTTCCTTTTGCTATAGTAATTATTTGCATTTTCTCTTTTGAAAACTTTTCTACATCATTTTTATCTTCTTCAATTTCATGTGCTAAAGAATTAATTACTTTCGAAACACCTTCTAATTGATTAGATATCGTTCTTTTGTTTTCATCTATTTTCTGCTGCCATATAAAATTAACCTTACTAATTTTATATGAATCATTTATTATTTTTATAGCTTCTTTTAATTGCTGCTCTATTGACATAGTTATTTCTGCATCATCAAAACCTATAATATAATTATTGTTATCTGCAAAAATATCTAACAATTCCTGCCTAGTAATAGTTTGATTTATAAGCAAATGCTGATATATACTTTGTCTTATCTCTCTATCATTAGATAAATCTTCATACAACATGTTATATTGAATTGTTTCTAGATTATTATCAAGCTCATCCATAAATATTTGTTCATTTTTTTCTTCTGTATGTTCATCTTCCTCTACAACTGTGGCTGCAACTTCCTTATATGTTGCTGCCATCTGCGAAATAGTTTCAGATACATTATTCAATTTATATATTGTTTCTTTCTTCTCTTCAATCTGATTTACTGGTCCAGTTGGCAAAAACTTAGTTTTACCAAATAAGTCTTCAATATTTATCTCTATATCCTTTGGAACTATTAGCAATCCTAAAGATGCAATTAATATTTCTTTAAAATAAATAATTGCATGTGTATTTCCGTTAGATACATATGTTAATATAGCATTTCCTAGAATAAATCCAACTATTACACCTATCTTTCCAAATCGTGAAAAAATTCCTGCCAACATACCAGATAAAGCATATGCCGCAATTATAATTGGATCTGAAACACCAATAATTCCAACCACTGTTCCTATAGTAATACCCGCTGTTGCACCAACTAAAACACCATTTTTCCATCCCAAAACTAATACTATTAAAATACTCAATATATTCCTTATTTCAAATCCAAATACTGATATTTCTCTAAATGACATTGCGCAAATTGCAAGTAGAATACTAGCACCTATAACTTCTTCTATTGCAAAAGCTTTTTTTATACCAAATTCATCTATTATGATTAATGAATTTGCAAATATTTTATAAAATATGTATGCAGAAATACCAGCCATTATACTCATTAATAATTGATACACTGTAAAGCTTTCAAAAAACATCTGACCTAACTGTACCAAAGTAACTGAAGCAAATACAAATTTTCCTAAACGCATTTTTTCATTTTCATACTCAGCTAATTGCTCCCTTGGTCTTGCTACCATAATCATAAATATAAAAAGCAACGATGTTAGCAAATATGTTAAAGTAGCTTGTCCACCTAATCCTACTGCTGTTCCAGCTATAGTACTTAAATATACCAAAAGTAATGGTATCTTATTGCTACAACATGCAGCAAATATAGATATTGCAAATGGTGTAATTACATTTGTGCCTTGTATTGTTGAAAGCATAAACGCAATAAAATATACCAATAACTTTTGCCTAGTACAATTTAATTTTAAAAAATTTTTTATTTTTCTCTCTTTTTTATCAAATTCAACATCCTCGTAGTCATTATTTCCTTCTGCTTGTCCTAATATATTCTGAAACATCCTTTACCACCTCATACTTTCTTAAATATAGGTATATTCTAGTATTATTTTTATAAATTGTTTGTCAAAATTAGTCCCTTATTTAAAAAAGTTTTCTGCTTTTTGTGATATATTTATTCTTTTTTTTCAATAAAGAATAATTTATGTTTATAATTCTATAATATTTTACTGCTTTTTTCAATGGAATTTGAAAAAATTTCTTGTTGATTATTTTTTACATCAATGTTATGATATATGTATCTTAACAATAAGGAGAAAAAATCATGTTAAAACAAGAAGTTTTCGATTTTTATAGTAAAACGAGTTTAAAATCATATAATTTAGATGAACGTATGCAATATCAATTAAACATTTTAGGTAGCCTAGATGTATTTACAAGACAACATTCTGAAAACGTTGCTAATATAACTTGCAGAATTTGTGAATATCTAAATGCACCTAAAAATTTTATTGTATACTGCACTACTTGTGCTTATCTGCACGATATTGGTAAACAATTTATTCCTGCATCAATTTTGCAATCTCCTACTGCTCTTACTGATGAGCAGTTTGAAATAATGAAAACACATACAACTATCGGATACAATATTTGTATGAAAGATTTAAAATTAAGACCTTATGCAGCAGGAGCTTTATATCACCACGAAGCTTTAGATGGATCTGGTTACCCTAACGGTTTAACAAAAAAAGATATTCCTATTGAAGCACAAATTATACGCGTGGCAGATATTTACGATGCACTAGTCAGCAAAAGGCAATATAAAACACACCTTGACATTTCAGATACTTTGCAAATATTAATAGACGAAACTAAGCCTCATAATAAATGGGATAAAAACTCTTCTGCGCTTTCTAGCCTTGTAAAAGACGTAGAATATGGAAAAACAAATCCTAAATATTTAAAAGCACTTTTCAAAGTAGTAATTGACGATATAGAATATGAAATATTTTGTGTTTCTGAATATGGTGAATATCTTGAACAAGAAATTGCAAGATTATCTCAAGCTTCAAAATACTATAATAAAATGTTATCAAGTAAAAAAGAAAAATCAAAAGAATATTATAAAAATGGAGTCACAATGTTACTAAAAGAAGGAGAAAATCTAGATAATTTTCTAAATGTATTAGACGAATATAAAACTGCCCTTCAAGTTCGTCATAGCAAGATCGATGCTTTGCATGAAGAAATAAAAAAAATAAAAAGAATGAAGAAAACTTTTTAGTTTTCTTCATTCTTTTTACTTGCTATATAATCTTCAATTAATCCTTTTATTACAGTAAAAACTGGTACTCCCAAAAACATTCCCAGAACTCCAAAATACGCTCCACCCACTGTTACTGCAAATATAACTAGTAAAGGACTAATTTTCAAAGAACCTCCAACTATTTTTGGATTTATTATATTAGCATCAATTTGCTGTAAAATTATTACGATTATAGCCATCCATATTGCCTGACCAATTCCACCAGTAAGTATTGTAATTATAATAGCTACTATAACTCCAACAATTGCTCCAAAATATGGAATTAAATTTGCAATTCCTATCATAAATCCTAATAAAGCTGCATATTTTACATTTAAAATTAACATTGCCACTGTTGTTATTAATCCAACAACAAATGCATCTACTAACTGACTAGATAAAAATTTAAAAAATATTTCATTAGACCTTGCAAAATATTTACCTACATTTTTATATGTTTTCTTATCTAATGTTGCTCCCGCTATATTCCTTAAAAACTTTAATATTTGTGCTCTTTCTATTAAAACATAAATTGAAACAATAACTGATACAAAAACATCAAATATTCCCGTAGCTAACCCTATTGCACCTTTTGCATAATCCATAATTTTTTCTATACTTATATACTGTTCAATATCTATTTTGCTAATTGCCTCTTGTATTTTTTGTTCATCAATATATTTAACTATAGAAACATTCGGAATCTCTTTTATTTTTTGCATTGCAATATTATAATAATCCCCAATATTATTAAACAAATCTACCACGCTTTTCACAACATTAGGTAATATAAAATTAAAAGCTATTAGCAATATTATTAATACAATAAGATATACAGTAATTACACCTAAAGTTCTTGCTCGTTTTTTTACAAATTTAATACTACTATTTTTATATGTATTTTCAACTTTTTTGCATGGTATGTAAAAAATGTACGCTAAAAATATTCCCATCAAAAATGGCATTAAAATTCCTATAAAATTTTTAATCCAATCAAATATCTCTGTAAAATTGTCCAAAGCTTTATATACAAATATTACTGCAACAGCAAAGCTAAACCAATACAGCCATTTTGTAAAAACCCTTTTTTTCATAACTCCTCCTAAAATTCTATATTTAATCCTACTGGGCAATGATCACTTCCAAATATATCTTTATAAATATATGCATCCTTTATATTATTTTTTGCATCTTCTGAAACAATAAAATAATCAATCCTCCAACCTATATCTTTTGCCCTAGCATTTCCCATATATGACCACCAACTATATGCCACCTTTTCTGGATATTTATATCTAAAAGTATCTACAAAATTTGTTTGCAATAGCTCAGTCATTTTTCCTCTCTCTTCATCTGTAAATCCAGCATTTTTTCTATTTGTCTTTGGATTTTTCAAATCTATTTCCTCATGTGCAACATTTAAATCGCCACACATTACAACTGGTTTTTTAGCATTCAACTTAGTCAAATATTTTCTTATTTCGTCTTCCCAAACCATTCTATAAGCTAACCTTTCTAACTCTCTTTTCGAGTTTGGCGTATAAATATTTACTAAATAAAACTTTTCAAATTCTAATGTAATAACTCTGCCTTCTTTGTCATGTTCTTCTATTCCAATTCCATAACTTGCTTGAATTGGCTTTATTTTTGTAAATATTGCTGTTCCAGAATAGCCTTTTCTTTCTGCACTATTCCAATATTCAAAATAGCCCGGCAAAGAAAAACCTTCAATTTGACCTACTTGCATTTTTGTTTCTTGAACACAAAATATATCTGCATTTACCTCATTAAAAAAATCCATAAATCCTTTATTTAACACAGCTCTTAAGCCATTAACATTCCACGATACTAAATTCATATTTATATACCGAATAACAAATTCGGTCTGCCCCCTCTCATTTACCATTTTATTTTAACATAAAAAGTTTAAAAAAACAACATATTTTATATTGTCTTTTCATGTCGATTTATGTTAAAATTAGTTATTATAAATATAGGAGGATTTAATTATGTTAAAAGAATTTAAAGAATTTGCAACAAAAGGAAATATTATGGATATGGCTATAGGTGTTATTATAGGTGGTGCTTTTCAAAAAATAGTTACATCTCTAGTAAATGACTTAATTATGCCAATAATAACTATTTTTACGGGTAAAGTTAACTTTTCAGATTTAACACTTACCATTGGAAATAGCTCTATAAAATATGGTTCTTTCATAACAACCATTATTGATTTTTTAATTATTGCTTTTTCAATTTTTATTGCCATACGTTCTTTTAATAAACTTAGTGCTTCTACAAAAGAAAATATTGAAAATTTAAAAAAGAAAATAGGAGATACAGACGAAACTGAAGAAATGCAACCACAAGAACCTGCAACAAAGCAATGCCCATATTGTCTTTCAGAAATTCCTTATAAGGCCGTAAAATGTGCACATTGCACAGCCGACTTAGAAAAAAATGACGACAAGATTACTGAAAATGCTTAAAAATTAATTGTAATTATTGACTTTTTTCTACATTTATATAATAATAAAGTTGTTCATTATAATAATAGGAGTGGTTTTATGTCTAAAGTTGATATTGTATTAGGTTCTTTTTTTGGGGATGAAGGAAAAGGTAAAATTATTGATTACTTATCTACCAAAGCCAACGTATCTATACGTTGTTCTGGTGGCAACAATGCTGGACATACTATAACAGTAAATGGTGAAAAATTTGCTTTTCACTTAATTCCTTCTGGTATATTAAATCCAGCCACAAAAGCTATAATTGGAAATGGAGTAGTTGTAGACCCTAAGGTTTTAATTGAAGAAATTAATAACTTAGAACAACATGGATACTCAACTAACAATTTATACATAAGTAATAAAGCACATGTAATTATGCCTTATCACATTGTTCTTGATAAAATGTTAGAAGAAAATAGAGGTTCTTCTAAGATTGGTACTACTTGTCGTGGTATAGGTCCTGCTTACTGCGATAAATATGAAAGAACTGGTATTCGAATGGAAGATTTTGTCTCTCCACTATTTCGACAATTAGCTTTAAGAAATATTGAAAATAAAAATAAAATTTTTAAAGCTTTCGGTTACCCCGAAATAGATGCTAATCAAATAATTTCCGAATATGAAGAATACTCAAAAATATTAGCTCCATATGTAAAAGATACCATAAATATGATTCATAAAAGTTTAGACAATAATGAAACTATATTGTGTGAAGGAGCCCAAGCTACTTTGCTAGATATAGATTTTGGAACTTATCCATTTGTTACATCTTCAAGCCCTACTATTGGTGGAGTATGTACAGGCACTGGTATTAGTGCAAAAGATATTGGAGAAGTTTATGGAGTTTTAAAAGCTTATTCTTCTAAGGTTGGTGAGGGTCCATTTCTAACCGAACAGGATAATGAAATTGGAAACACTATTCGTGAACTGGGACACGAATATGGTACCACAACCAAAAGACCTAGAAGATGCGGTTGGCTAGATTTAGTTGCATTGAAATATGCCGCCCGTATTAATGGCTTTACAGGCTTAGCAATTAACCACTTGGACACAATTGGAAAGTTAGATAAGATCAAACTTTGTGTAGCTTATGAGCATAAAGGAAAAGTTTCTATGGATTTTTCAACAAACCCAACATACATCTCCAATTGTATACCCGTTTATGAAGAATTCGATGGAAATTTTGGTGATTTATCTAATGTTAAAACAAAAGAAGAATTGCCACAAAAGGCAAAAAAATACTTAGATAGAATAGAAGAAGTCGTTCAGGTACCTATAAAATTTATTGGAACTGGACCTGATAGAAACGATATGATTATTTGTTAATTAGGCTTACTTTATTTTATTTTGGAAGGTGAGACATATTGCCTAAGATTTATTTGGAAAAGAATGTCTTGGATGCCACACTAGAAAGATTAGAATATATTTTTAATCATTTTGAAAACATTTACTTTAGTGTCAGTGGAGGAAAAGACAGTTCTGTAATGGTGCAACTTGCAAATATGGTTGCAGAAAAACTTAACAAAAAATTTGATGTTATGTACATAGATTTTGAAGCTCAATATCGTGCTACAATAGATCACATATATGAATTAAAAAAGTTATCTCAAATTCGTGAATTTTATCATTTTGCACTTCCTTTAGCTTTACGTAATGCTGTATCTATATTACAGCCAAAATGGATTTGCTGGGAAGAAAAAAGCAAAGATTTATGGGTAAGAGACTTACCAAAAGATAGTATAAATATGTCTAATTGCCCATTTGATTGGTTTAGAGAAGGTGAAGAATTCGAAGAATTTATTTTACAATTTGCTAATTGGTATCAACAAAAACATGGTGGCACTATTGCTTGTGGAGTCGGCATTAGGGCAGATGAAAGTTTCAATCGTTTCAGAACAATTAGCTTTCAAAATAATAAAATTACATTTGATAACAAATCGTGGACTACAAAAATAAAATATAAAGACGCATATATAGATGTATTTAACTTTTACCCTTTATATGACTGGAGAGCTGAAGACATATGGGGATGCGTTAATAAATTTGATTTAATGTATAATAAAGTTTATGATATGATGTACAAAAATGGTTTATCTATATATGAGCAACGCCTTTGCCAGCCTTATGGTGATGACCAACGTAATGGCTTGGATCAATTTAGGGCTATTGAGTATGAAACTTGGGGAAAAGTACTAAATAGAGTAAATGGTGTAAATTTTGGAAACATTTACTGCAGAACAAGTGCATTAGGTAATATAAAATCATGTAAACCAGATTTCATGTCATGGCAAGAATATTCTGTATTCTTATTAGAAAGTATTGGTCTTTATAACAAGGATTTAATGCTTCACTATTATAAGAAAATCACAAAATTTATGGTTTGGTACAAAACAAAATGTAACATAGATGTTTGTGATATTCCAGACGAAAATGATAAAAAACTTGAAAGTCAAAGAAAAGTTATCTCATGGCGAAGAATAGCTCGTGCCATAGAAAAAAATGATTTTTATATGAAAAGGCTTTGTTTTGCTCCAACAAAGACAGATGATGACGAACTGAAGCGATTAATACATCAATGGGATAATCTACTTACTGAAGATACCAAAACAGATGACAAAGATTTAAATAATTTTATTAATAACGAGGTGAAAAAATATGATAAAAATAATGAATAACAAAGATAAAGATTTTTACCTTTATTTAGGAAAATTCTTTGGTTCTAGAATAGTACAAACCAAAACAAAAGACCGTTTATACGATGATGATAATAAGACTTGGTATTTATATATTGAAAACGAAAAAGTACAAGCTGTTGTATCTGTATGTGATGGTATAATTAAAAATGTTTATTGTACAAATGAAGATCTTTTAGTTGAATTACTAAAAAAGATAAAAAAAGATGTAAATTTAGTTTCTAGCACAGTGCCAATCTGTTATGAAGAATCTTACAGAAAAGCCGGTTTTAAAATAACCAGATTAGGAACATATAAAAATTTTGTATTAATTAGGAGTGACGTATAATGTCTGATATCGAATTTCCTGTACTAAATGTAAAAATGGTTGATATTGATAAAGTTATAGCAAATGATTATAACCCAAACAAAGTAGCCCCACCTGAAATGAAATTACTCAAGCATTCTATTGAGGAAGATGGCTACACGCAGCCAATTGTTACATACTATGATAAAGAAAATGACAAATATATAGTGGTTGATGGATTCCACAGATATAGATGTGCAAAAGAATACTTTAATCTAAAACAAGTTCCTGTAGTTACAATTGATAAGGACTTGAGTAATCGTATGGCTAGCACAATAAGACATAATAGAGCTAGAGGAACACATCAAATTATGGATATGTCTAAAATTGTTATCGATTTAGCAAGTTCTGGCTGGTCTGACGAACAAATATCAGTACATCTTGGTATGGAATTAGATGAGATTATACGTTTAAAACAAGTTAGTGGACTAAAAGAAGCTTTTGCTAATCATGTATTTAGCAAGTCATGGGAAGAATTTGAAGAAAAACTAAAAAAAAATTCTTAATCCCATATCTTTATTCCTAAGGGTTCCTATATTAGGAGCCCTTTTCATTTGAATTTTATTGGAATTTTTTTCAAAAAATATATTGACAAAATAATTCAAACAATATATAATATATTTCGTTCATATATCGCGGGGTGGAGCAGTTGGCAGCTCGTTGGGCTCATAACCCAAAGGTCGGTAGTTCGAGTCTATCCCCCGCAACCAGAATTAGCAAGTCTTTTACGATTTGCTTATTTTTTTGCTTATACGAAAAAGTGACGAAAATTTTAAAAAAGTAGAAAAACAAAAAAATGAAAAAGTAGAAGAATTATGAAGTCCCCATAATTCCTTTATTTTTTATATTATATAATTTTAGTTATTTTGACTTGTTTACCTTTTTGCTTAATGGAACAACTTTTATAGTATACCCTAAAGGATATAGTAATTTTATAAGTGTTGAAGCTTGAGGAGAATGTACGAGACTTTCTATTTTTGCAATAGAAGGTTGTTTTATTCCACTTTGTTCACTTAATTCTCTTTGTGTTAAATTTGCCTTTTTTCTTGCTTCTATAGTTGCTCGTATAATATCTAATTCTAGTTCCATTTCTGCAGTTTCTTCTGGGGTGAAATTAAAATCTTTTTCTACATCTTCCCATTTTTTTAATTTACTCATTATAATCACTCCTTTTTTTAGAATCTTCATATATTTCAATGTTATATATTTCATTACTTCCTTTATATTTATATATATAATTATAACCTAAATGCTATCAAAAGTCAATTCTATTATATTATTATTTTCACAAAAAGGTGATTTTATTTATAAAACATTGTATTTAATTTTTTTGAAAAAAACAGTGACGAAAAAGTGACGAAAATTAAAAACGTTTAAGATATTTTATAATATTTTAAAATAAAAAAAGTTTATAAAAGGCTAATTTTACAATACTTTGAAACAAATTAAAATACTATGAAATAATGTATTAAACGCACTCATAACCCCAAGGTCGGTAGTTCAAGTCTATCCCCCACAACCAATTCTCCATATTGATTTACTGCTGTTTCTATTTCTTTTAAATTTGTTAATTGTTGCATAGCAATATTCCTCTCTTTTATATTATTTATAGTATAGCATAAATTTTACTATTTTTGTAGCAGTTTCTTGTAGTTCTCCTAAATGCTCCATTAGTTTATTTTCTATAAATAAAATTGTATATTCTGTATCTATCCTTATATTTCTCTTTCCGCTATTTTATACACAATTATATTATGTTATCTTTTCGTTTTTTGTCGCTTATTGTCGGAATTTTTTTCTTGCTTTTTCTATCTTTTTATGTTTAAATATTTAACATGAAGTGCAACATGTGTAATCTTATTTTTTTCTACGCTTTAAACTTTCGTT
>CANRPR010000005.1 GCA_947632535.1 uncultured Clostridia bacterium
GCCAGTATCGAAGAATTGAAAAAACAAGTACATCAAGCAATGAATTTTTAATTCTATAATAGAAATAATTTCGGAAATAATATTTACAAATGTACTACAGAATGATAAAATTGTAGTACATTTGTGATAAGTTTAAACATTACAAACAAGGAAAGGAGAAATGAAAATGTCAGGACATTCAAAATGGCATAATATACAAGCCAAAAAAGGAAAAGCAGATGCAGCTAGAGGAAAAATATTTACAAAATTAGGTAGAGAATTATTAATTGCAGTAAAACAAGGAGGACCAGATCCAGCAGGTAACTCTAAACTTAAGGATGTTATAGCAAAATGTAAAGCAGCAAATATGCCAAATGATACAATTAACAGTGCAATAAAGAAAGCTTCTGGAGCAGGAAATTCAGAAAATTATGAAGAAATAACATACGAAGGATATGGACCAAACGGTATTGCAGTAATAGTAGAAGCTAGTACAGATAACAGGAATAGAACAGCTGCAGATGTAAGGCATGTATTTGATAAAGCAGGAGGAAACTTAGGAACTACAGGATGTGTATCATACTTGTTTGAAAGAAAAGGCATTATAGTTATAGAAAAAGAAAGTACAAATATTTCAGAAGATGATTTAATGCTAATGGCTTTAGATAGTGGAGCAGAAGATTTTGAGGTAGAAGAAGAATGCTATGAAATAAAAACATCGCCAGAAGATTTTTCAGCAGTAAGAGAAGAATTGGAGAAGAATGGACTAACATTTTTAGAAGCAGAAGTTCAAATGGTTCCAATGACATATATTAAATTAGACGAACATGGAAAAGAAAGAATGGAAAAATTACTAGAAAGATTAGACGAATTAGATGATGTAATGAATGTATATCATAATTGGGATGAAGAAGAATAATAGGGGGTATCCTAATGGTGAAAAGTAATAAAAAAGTAATAATAATTACAGCGATAATCGTTGCAGTAATAGTTTTACTAGGAGCAAGTTTAGCATTTGCATATATTGCAACAGATTTTTTAAAAACAGATAAACAATTATTCTGCAAATATATAGGGCAACTTGGCAACATATTTTCAGAGTTAGAAGATTCTGATTTAGAAGATTATATGGCAAAACAAGAAACAATGCCATACGAAAACAATGGAAAATTATCAGTTAATGTTAATATAACTGGTAATGAAGCGTTATATGAGAATGCAAATAAAACCAATATTACATTTTCAGGAAAAGTAGATAAATTAAATGATAAAACAGAACAAGATATAAAACTAAATTATTCAGACGATGTTTATTTCCCATTTAGCTATAAGCATACTGGAAACTTGTATGCACTAGGTTCAAATTTGGTGGCAAATAAATATGTTGCGGTAAGAAATGAAAACTTAGAGGAATTTTTTGCTAAACTAGGAATCAATGCAAATATTCCAGACGAAACGGAAATAAAAGAAATTCAAAATATATCAGATGCTGAGAAAAAAGAAATTTATAACAGATATATTAATATACTAGATGCAAATATTAACAAAGAGAATTTTTCAAAGGTAGATAAGGATACATTTAAGCTTACATTGAATAATGCAGAAATAAAAAATGTAATTAATGCAATTTTAACAGAATTAAACAATGACGAAGTTTTACTAAAAGATAATAAAAGTATAGTACAAAATATGTTAGATAATGTAGATAGTATTGCGATAGATAAACTTGTTATAACTGTGTATAAACAAAACGGAAAATTATCTAAATTGGACATAGAGATACAAACAAATAGTGAAATATTTAAACTGTCTATACAAAGTATAGAAGGACAAATAACAATGTCACTTTCAGTGCCAGATCAAAGCAGAGCTGTTTCTACAACATCAATTATAAAAATTGAGAAAATAAAAAACAATAATACATTAAACTATAATATATCTGCAAACCAAAGTGAACTTGATTCTACAATGGAAACATATTTTACAGCACAATATGCAGGTCTAAACACTGATTCAGTACAGGAAAACTATGTACTAGGAATTAATAGCATAAATACAGACACTACAACACAAGAATTATCACAAGTAAAATACGAGTACACTTTTAATACAACAAAGAACTTTTCAAGTGATGTAAATATTGAAGATTTAACAGAAGATACAGCACTTATTTTAAATGACCAAACTACTGAATATGTACAAAGTATTTTACCAGCCTTAATAGCAAAAATTATACAAGTAAATGACCAACAAATGCAACAACTAGGAGTTAATGCTTCAGAGCATCCTTTACTTATGAGTACACCACTTGGGTTAATTTTTAACATGGGCTCTGATAATGTGGTAGATGTTGAAAAAAATGCTGAAACAATTGCTGCTGCTAAAAATTCACAATTCGAACAGTATACAAGTGATTCCTTAGAAGGTAGTACAGTAAAAATACTACTTCAAGTAATATCTAGTAATATAGCACGGTGAAGATGCACAAATAACTCAAATTATATATAATGACCAAGCATTAACACCAACAGAAGGAATAATAGAAAACATAAAAAATGTAATAAATACATCAGCAACTTACACCGTATCATTTGAACGAGATAGCACATCAAATTTAATAACAACTGTAATTATAAAACAAAATTAAATATTATAAATAAGTTCTAAAATAAAAAACTATAGCATATATATAAATATAAGCTATAGTTTTTTGTTATATAAAAACACATGGAGATTTGGAGGACAAACTATTGAACAATATAAATGAGATATTGCGATATTTTCCAAGACAAATTGCAAGTTTAATTAATTCTAAAATAACACAAGAAAACATAACATATACAATGTTAGAAGAAATACGAGTTAGAAGTGAAAAGCCAATAATATTAAAACATGCAAGTGGAGAAATTATTATAGATAAAGGAATAGTGAAACAAGAAGAAGTATTAGAAATATTGCAATATATATGTAATAACTCCATATATTCATATCAAGCCCAAATATGTAACGGATATATCACATTAATTGGAGGTCATAGAGTTGGAATTACAGGAAGCATTGTAATGCATGAAGGCAAAATAAATAATGTTAATTATATTTCTAGTTTAAATTTTAGAATTGCTAAACAAATTATTGGTGCTAGTGCAAAAATATTAAAATACATAATTAATTTAGAAGAAAATACAGTTTATAATACTTTAATTATCTCACCACCAGGAGCTGGTAAAACAACAATATTGCGAGATTTAATACGAAGAATTAGTTCTGGAATTGAACAAATGAAATATAAAGGATTAACAGTTGGAATAGTGGATGAAAGAGGAGAAATAGCATCAATGTATAAAGGAGTGCCACAAAATGATATTGGTATTAGAACAGATGTTATAGATAATGTGAAAAAATCAATCGGAATGAAAATGTTAATTCGCTCAATGTCGCCACAAGTAATTGCTGCAGACGAAATAGGCAGTAAAGAAGATGTAGAAGCAATCAGCTATGCTATTTGTTCGGGAGTAAAAGGGATTTTTACAGCACATGGCGGAGATATGAAAGATTTATTACTTAATCCTGCTCTAAAAGAGTTAATAAATAGTCATATATTTGAAAGGTTAATATTTTTAGATTCAAAAATAAAAGGAGAAATAGCAAGTACATATCAGTTAAACAAAATTAGTCTAGAATATTTTAGAAATTAGAAAAGAGGAAAAATATGCTTATAATAAAAAGTAGTTTGCTATTGATAGTTTTTACATTAGCAACATATATAGGAATACTAATATCGAACAAATTTAGAAACAGAGTAGCAGATTTGAAAGAATTAAGAAGTGCACTAAATATGTTGCAAACTAAAATAAAATTTACATATATGCCATTACCAGATATATTTAAAGAAATATCTGAACAAACTAATTCAAAAGTTGGTAATATATTCAAAGTAGCAAGTATAAAAATGGAATTTACTACTGCTGGAAATGCATGGAAACAAGCTATTGACTTATCAGATATAAATTTAAATAGTGAAGATGTAAATACTCTAAAAGGATTAGGTAAATTACTAGGACAAACAGATGTAGAAGGGCAGATTAGCGAAATAGAATTAGTAGAGAAATTCATAGATGTACAAATTCAAAAAGCAGAAAATGAATGTCAAAAGAATCAGAAACTTTATAAAACATTGGGAGCTGTTATAGGATTAGGAATTGTTATTATATTAATTTGAAAGGATAGAGAAAAATGGATATTAATTTGCTTTTTAAAATTGCAGCTATAGGTATTTTGGTAGCCGTGCTACATCAAGTTTTAGTAAGAGCGGGTAGAGAAGATCAAGCAATGATGACCACTTTGGCAGGATTAGTTATTGTTTTAACTATGGTTATAAAAGAAATTAGCAATTTATTTGATACAGTAAGAACAATATTTAATTTATAAAAAGTGAGGGAAAAATGGATATTGTAAAAATTATAGGAATTGCATTTGTTGCAATAATTATTTCAATTATTCTCAAACAATATAAACCAGAATATGCAATATATGTATCCATAATAGCAGGAGCTCTAATTTTAGTAATGAGTATAAGTAAGATATCAGGAATCATAGAATTATTAAATAATCTCGCAAGCAAAAGTCAAATTAACAATGAGTTTCTTACTATCTTAATAAAAATAACAGGAATAGCATTTTTATCAGAATTTGCTGTAAGCATTTGTAAAGATGCAGGTGAAAGTGCTATTGCAAGTAAAGTGGAATTAGGAGGCAAGGTAATTATTATTGCTATATCCATTCCTATTATTTCGGCATTACTAGAAACGGTTTTAAAAATATTACCATAACAAAAGAAAAGGAGAAGCATAAACATGCTGAAAAAAATAGTAATTATATTTCTTATATTTATGTATATTCCAATTATGGCATACTCTACAGAAACAATATTAGAAGATCAACAAGAAACTTTAAATATAAAAGAATTTATTTACGAAGCAGATAAGTATACAGAAAAAGTATTTAAAGATATAGATTTTACAGACTTTATGAACGATGCAATAAAAGGTAAAGTAAATAATAATGTAATATTCAGCAGTATTGCTTCATTATTTGGAAAAGAAATAGTGGAAACATTAAGAACAATGGGAAGCATTCTAATTGTAATTATTATTCACAGTATATTAAGAAGCTTTAGCGAAGGTCTGGAAGATAAGGGAGTAAGCCAAATCACATACTATGTTCAATATATTTTAATAGTAACGCTAGTTATGTCGAATTTTGCTAACATAATTACTATGGTAAAAGATACTATATGCAATTTGACTGGATTTTGTTATACTCTAATACCAATTTTAACTACTTTAATGATAAGTACAGGCAGTATAATATCGGCAAATGTTGTACAACCAATTATATTATTTTTAATAGGCTTTATTGGAAATATGATTACAAGCATTATTTTACCAATAACACTAATTTCAACAGCTCTTGGCATAATTTCAAAAGTATCTGACAGAATACAAATAGACAAACTATCAAAATTTTTCAAAAGCAGCATTGTGTGGGTGCTTGGAATAATTTTAACCGTCTTTGTAGGATTTTTGTCAGTTGAAGGAAGTTTATCTAGTAGTGTGGATGGTATTACAGCAAAAACAGCAAAAGCAGCAGTATCTAGTTTTATACCAGTAGTAGGTAAGATATTAGGAGATGCAGTTGACACAGTAATAGGATGTAGCAATATATTAAAAAATGCAGTAGGAATTGTTGGTGTAGTAGTAATAATAGGAATATGTATTTTGCCTATTATAAAAATTAGCATACTAATGATTACATACTATTTAACATCAGCGCTGTGTCAACCAATAGCAGACGAAAAAGTAGTTTCTTTACTATCGCAAATAGGAGATACATTTAAACTATTATTAGCAATACTAATTTCAATAGCTGTTATGCTATTAATAGGAATAACTCTAGTTATAAAAATATCAAATACTGGTCTAATGTATAGATAGGAGGAAGAATTGGTAGAGTTTATTAGTACATGGGCTGAACAAGTGGTAGTTGCTGTGATTATTGCAACTATATTAGAACTTATAATTCCAAAAGGAAATAATAAAAAGTATATAAAAGTAATAATAGGAGTATACATATTATTTACAATAATATCACCTGTAATAAATAGAATTACTGGAGATAATATTAAACTAGATTTTAACTATGAAAAATATTTCAACAATTACATGAATTATGAGATTCAGTCGAATGCTATTACTACTACAAATAATCAAAATATTGAGGATATATACATTCAAAATTTGAAAAAAGACATAATAAATAAAGTGGAGGAAAGAGGTGTTAAGGTAAATAATATTCAATTAGATATTAATTTTGAGGATTATACAAGTTATGGAAATATAAATAAGATAGTTTTAGAAGTTGAAGAAGATAATAAAAATAGCATACATGTTAATGAGGTTATAATTGGAAAAAATACTAATAATACAAATATAAATAAATTAGACGAAGATAAAGCAAAAGAAATTAAAAATTATTTATCTAATACTTATAGTCTTAATTCAAAATATATAATTATAAAATAGGAGAGTGAACAAATGAAAGATAATAAAATAAATGAGAGTGGAAAAAGAAAAATAGAAACTATAGTAGCTTTTATAATAATACTTATAATAACTGTTATTGCTATTAATACAATTTGGAATGGAAATGATAAAGCTGAAAATAGTCAAGTATATGAGAAACAATTAGCTAATGCAGAAAACGAAGAAACTACGGAGGTTGCTAATACCAAAGATAATTTAGAAGCGAACTTAGAGAACATACTTTCAAAGATAAATGGTGTTGGAAATGTGAAAGTATTAATATCTTACATAGAAAGTAGTGAAATTATTGCAATGTACAATGAAAATACAAAGAATACATCAACACAGGAAGAGGATTCCGGAGGAGGTACAAGAGTAATTAATGAAATAGATACTCAAAAAGATATAATATACAAAGAAGAAGGTGGAGAAAAAATTCCAATTACACAAAAGGTTATAAGTCCTAAAATAGAAGGTGCAATAATAACAGCAGAGGGAGCCGGAGATGCTACAGTAAAAAATAATATAATCCAAGCAGTTGAAGCTGTTACTGGAATTGCAACTCATAAAATTCAAGTATTTGAAATGAAAATAAATTAAAGGAAAGGATAGATTTTTATTATGAAAATTTTAAAGAAAAATCAGTTAATTATTTTGGTTATTGCATTAATGTTTATTGCGGCAGGATATTTAAGTTATACAACAAATGAACCAGAACAAAAGTTATCTTCCATTGGAGATGCTGCATTGGTAAATAGTGAAGAAATTATAGAAAATGAAAGTAGCAAGGAGCAACAAAGTGATGTAGAAAACGAGAAAGTAGAGGAAACTATAAATACTAATGTTACAGATAATTATTTTGCCAATTCACGATTAGAAAGAGAAACTATGTACTCTCAAATGCTAGAAACATATCAAAAATTGCTAGAAAGTAATACAATATCTACAGAACAAAAGGCAATATCGCAAGAACAAATAAACAAAATAAATCAAACAAAAAATGGAATTATGATAGCTGAAAATTTAATAAAAACCAAAGGCTTTTCAGATTTAGTTATTTTTGTAAACGACAATAGTATTAGTGCTGTTATACAAGCACAAGAATTATTACCAGAACAAATTGCACAAATACAAAACATAATAAGTAGAGAATTAAAAGTAGAGATAGAAAATATAAATATTAGTAAAAAATAGGGCGGAATTTATTGCATAATTTCACATATCATTATATAATTACAAGCATGAGGTGAAATTATGAATAAAACTAAGCGAAAAATATTTGAAGCTTCAATGAAATTGTTTGCTAAGAAAGGGTATGATGCTACAAGTATAGAAGAAATAACAGCAACAGTTGGTGTCGCTAAAGGTACGCTATATTATCATTTTTCAAGCAAAGAAGAAATTTTTAATTTTTTAGTAGAAGAAGGTATGAAATTACTAAAAAATAGTATAGATATAAAAATTGCTAAAGCAGATACAACACTAGATAAATTAAGAGCAGTAATATTAATACAAATAAAAATAATAAAAAAATATGAGGATTTTATGACAATTGTACTTAGTCAATTATGGGGAAATGAACCAAGACATATAATGTGCAAAAGTAAAGTAGTAGAGTATGTTAAAACTATAGAAAATATTATCAAGGAAGGAATGGATAAGGGAGAAATTATAAATGGAGATGCTTCAATTATAGCATCAGGAATATTCGGGCTTACATGTTCTTGTTTAATATATAGAATAAAAACAGAACAAGAAATAGATATAGCTAAATTATATAAAGAATTTGATAATTCAATTTTAAGAGGAATAGTCATATAGAGGCAATCTATACGGCTATTTTTAGTTTATTTAAGAAAATTAATAAAATATTAAAAAATAGTATTCAAATATTAAAAACTATGATAAAATAACAACGATAAAAATATAATTAGTTAGGAGAGTGTTAATAGTGGCTGAAATAGCATACAAAAGGGTATTATTAAAACTAAGTGGAGAAGCATTAGCAGGAGATAAAAAAACAGGAGTATATGCAGAAGTAATAGGAAGAATATGTGATCAAGTAAAAAAATTATCGGATTTAGGAGTACAAGTAGCAATTGTTGTAGGTGGAGGAAACTTTTGGAGAGGTAGATATGGACATCAAATGGAAAGGACAACATCAGACTATATGGGAATGTTAGCAACAGCAATGAATGCATTGGCATTACAAGATACACTAGAAGCTAGAGGACTTTCTACTAGAGTTCAAACAGCTATTGAAATGAGACAAATTGCAGAGCCATATATAAAAAGAAAGGCTTTAAAACATTTGGAAAAAGGAAGAATAGTTATATTTGCATGTGGAACAGGAAATCCATATTTTACAACAGATACAGGAGCAGCTTTAAGAGCGGCAGAAATAGATGCAGATGTTATATTACTTGCAAAAACGATAGATGGTGTGTATTCAGCAGATCCTAAAATTGATAGTACAGCCATTAAATATGACGAAATATCTTATACAGATATATTACAAAAAGATTTAAAAGTAATGGACTCAACAGCAACAGCACTTTGTAGAGATAACAATATTCCATTAATGGTATTTGGAATTGATGAGCCAGAAAACATGGTTAAAATAGTACTAGGTGAAAAAATAGGAACTATTGTAAAATAAATTGTGAAGGAGAAAAATTATGGATTATAGTCAAATTAAAGAAAAAATGAATAAATCAATTGCAGTTTTTCAAGAAAACTTAGCAGAAGTAAGAGCTGGAAGAGCAAATCCAGCTATATTAAATAAAGTAAAAGTTGATTACTATGGAGTTTCAACTCCAATTAGTCAAGTAGCAGGTATATCTGTACCTGAAGCAAGATTAATAGTTATACAACCATGGGATACTAGTATATTAAAAGATATAGAAAAAGCTATATTAGCATCAGATATAGGTATAAATCCTAATAATGATGGAAAAGTAATAAGACTTGCATTCCCAGAATTAAACGAAGAAAGAAGAAAAGAATTAGTAAAAGATATTAGAAAAATGGCAGAAGATACAAAAGTAGCTGTTAGAAGTGCAAGAAGAGATGGTATTGACGAATTCAAAAAGATGCAAAAGGATGCTCAAATAACAGAAGACGATTTGAAAGTAGCAGAAGATGAAATACAAAAACTAACAGATAAAAGTATAGAAGAAATAGATAATATATTAGCAAACAAAGAAAAAGAAATTATGAGTGTATAGGAGAATTTAATGAACATAGAACAAATTGATAAAGAAAATATGCCAAACCATATTGCAATTATTATGGATGGAAATAGAACATGGGCAAAACAGAAAAATTTAGATCCTAAATTAGGACATAAATATGGTGCAGATACTCTAGAAAACATTGTAAGATATGCAAATAAAATAGGAATTAAATACCTTACTGTATATGCATTTTCAACAGAAAATTGGAATAGAACCAAAGAAGAAGTAGGAGCACTTATGATATTACTACAAAATTATTTAAAAGATTTCTTAAATAGAGCAGATACAGAAAATGTGAGAATTAGAGTATTAGGTGATATATCACAATTATCAAAGAGTTTACAAGATAGCATAAATAATGCAATTGAAAAAACTAAAGATAATACAGGTATCATTTTTAACATAGCTTTCAATTATGGTGGAAGAATGGAAATAACAAACGCAGTAAAAAACATAGCAAAACTTGTAAAAGAAGGTAATTTGCAAATTGAAGATATTACAGAAGAAACAATAAGTAATAACTTATATACAGCAGGAATTCCAGATCCAGATATAGTTATAAGAACTAGCGGACAAATTAGAACAAGTAATTTTTTGCCATGGCAAACGGTATATTCAGAGTATGTTTTCTTGCAAAAGAACTGGCCAGATTTTACTAAAGAAGATTTATTAGAAACGATTTATACTTATCAGAATAGATTAATAAAAAAAGGAAGATAAGAGGGGATTAAAATATGAATGTAAAAAGACTTACTTCAGCTTTATTAGGATTACCAATAGTAATATTAATTCTAATATTTGGAAATAAATATATAGTAGATGTGGTTTTCGCTATAATTTCGGCTATGAGCTTACATGAATATTTTAATGCTTGTAAAAGTAAAGCCAAACCAGTTATATGGCTTGGATACATAGCTTCTGCATTAATCGCTTTAATACATATTATTCCATTAGAACACGCAATGACAATAGTTAGTGTACTAATTCCATCTGCAATAACTATATTATTCTTACAAGTTATATTAAGTAATATGCAAATAAACTTAAAAGATATTTCTATTACTTTTTTTGGAATTTGCTACATCCCACTATTCTTAATGTTTGTGCCATTAATATATGGTTTTGAAAATGGAAAGATATTAATATGGATTATATTTATAACTGCATGGGGAACAGATACAGCAGCTTATTTAACTGGAAAAACAATGGGAAAACATAAATTTAGCGAAATTAGTCCAAACAAAACAATAGAAGGTTGTATAGGTGGAGTTATTGGTTGCGTAATTTTAATGCTTATATATACTTTTATAGTTAACACATATTTTAATATACAAATGTCATATACTTATATTACTATTATATCAATTGTACTAAGTATAGTAGGACAATTTGGTGATTTTGCAGCATCTAGTATAAAAAGATATGTTGGTATTAAAGATTTCAGCAACCTAATACCAGGACATGGAGGAATGCTAGATAGAATAGATAGCCTTATATTTATAGCACCATTTGCATATATGTTATTGAATTTATTGTAATTACTTGGAGGATAATATTTTGATAGAACTTTTAATAACAATTTTGAAAGTAGTATTTCTACTTGGTTTTTTAGTATTTATACATGAAGGTGGACACTTTCTAGTAGCAAAACTTTGTAAAGTCAAAGTAAATGAATTTGCTATTGGATTTGGGAAAACAGTATGGCAAAAGAAAAAAGGCGAGACAAAATATGCTCTACGCCTTATTCCTTTAGGTGGATTTGTTAATATGGAAGGTGAAGAAGAACATTCAGAGGCAGAAGGTTCTTTTTCTAAAGCGAGTATACCTAAAAGAATAGCAATAGTACTTGCCGGAGGGCTTGTAAATATCATATTTGGGTTACTAGTATATTTTCTATTAACCTCTGCAACAGGTCAGTTTGCATCACAAAAAATTGCTGCACTACAAGTTGGATATGGAGCAGAACAAGCAGGAATCATGGCAGGTGACGAAATAATACGAATAAATAATAAAAAAATAAACAGACGAGAAGATATATCAAAAATACTAGAAGATGCTAATGGAGCAGATGTTAGTGTTACTGTAAAAAGAAATAATGAAGAAATAAATTATACTGTGACACCAACCAATATACCATCTAGAGATACAGGAATATATTTAGGAGTACAAGGAGAAAATGTAACAACAAAAATTGTTGGAATATATCCATCTAGCCCAGCAGAAAAAGCAGGGATACAAGTTAATGATATAATAAAATCTGTAAATGGAAAAGATGTAGAAGATGACCCTTATAAAATTGTTGAATATATAGCAGAAAGTACACAAGAGGTAGAATTTGAGTTACAAAGGGATAATGAAACACTCAAAATATCAGTAATGCCAAACACAGTAAATATTTACTACTTAGGTGTACAATTTGAACTTGCAGAAAAAAACATAGTAAATAGTATACATTATGCATTTTGGGAAACGGTGGATTTTTCAGCATCTATTGTTGATAATTTAAAAATGTTATTTACAGGGAAAGTATCTGCTAATCAGCTAATGGGACCAGTAGGAATATCAGGCGTGGTTGCAGAAACTAATGGAATAAAAGACTTTATAAACATATTAGCATTAATTTCGCTTTCTTTAGGAGTTACTAACTTATTACCATTTCCACCGTTAGATGGTGGAAAAATAGTAATACTACTAATTGAAGCAATACGCAGAAAACCAATAAATGAAGAATTAGAAATGAAAATACAACTACTAGGTTTTGCAATTTTAATTACTTTATCTATATTTGTAACATACAATGACATATTAAGGATATTTTAAAAAGAATGGAGAACTATAGAAATGATGCAAGAAACAAAAACGATAAAAGAAGTATTCAGAGATTATGAAGCAACAACAAATATTGTTGAAGGTAAAATTCACAACATTGATGTATATAAAAAAGACAATAAATTAGGAATGGTAATATTTTCTTCGAAATATATACAAATTAAAGATTTATTAAACTTTGAACAGTATTTAATAAATAGATTTTCTATAGAAAATATTGAAATACAAATAAAGTATGATAAAGAAGTACAAATACCTAAAATTGAAAATGAATGGAATAATATTATACTATACATGGCAGATAAGTTTCCAATTACCAGAGTGCTTTTACAAAATTCGGAAATAAATATTGATGGAAATAATTTGAATGTAATTTTGTCAATAAAAGGTGCAGAATTTCTTATTGCTAGAGGCATTCAAAAAAAACTAGAAAGTATTATATTTAACTTATATGAAACAAACTATAAAGTAAATTTTATAGAAGAAATAAAAGAAGAAACTATAAAAGCAATAGAAAACAAGTCTAAACTAACAGAAAAATTTGCAATAGAAAAAGCAAGTCAGGAAATACATGAAAAAGAAGAAACAGCTGAAAAACCTAGCGAGAATGTAAAAGAAGCAAGATTGCAACCTATAGAACAGCCACAAGAGGAGGAAGAAAAATCTCCGCTAGTGCTAGGTAGAAGTGCAAATATTAAAGAGGAAATTGTAAAAATAAAAGATATTTCTATTGATACTCGGAAAATTAGCTTTAGAAGGAGAAATTATAAATCTAGATTCTAGAGAACTAAAAAATGGAAAATTTTTAGTTCTATTTGATGTATATGATGGGACAAGCACAATTACTTGTAAATCTTTTATTGAGAGCGAAAAATATCCTAAGATATGGAGTAGACTAAAAGAAACTAAAAATGTAAAAGTAGGTGGAACTGCTCAATTTGATCCATTTGCAAAAGAAATTGGTGTTATTGCTAATATAATAGTAGAAATGCCACCTAAAAAAAGCAAAGAAAGAATGGACACAGCAGATACAAAAAGAGTAGAATTACATATGCATACACAAATGAGCCAGATGGATGGAATAACATCTGCTACAGATTTAATAAAACGAGCAATGAAATGGGGCTGGAAATCTATTGCAATAACAGATCATGGTGTAGTACAAGCTTTTCCAGAAGCACACAAGTTATTAGGCAGAGATAATCCAGACATGAAGGTTATTTATGGAGTAGAAGCATATCTGGTACCAGATAGAACTCCTTGTGTTTGTGAACCTAATGGTCAAAGTATAGATACTGAGTATTGTATTTTAGATATTGAAACAACTGGATTATCTTTTAGAACTGGTAAAATTACAGAATTAGGAGCAGTAAAATACAAAAATGGTGAAATTATAGAACAATTTGAAGAATTTGTAAACCCAGAAATGCCAATACCACAAGAGGTAGTTGAAGTAACAAATATAACAGACGATATGGTAAAAGATGCTCCAACAATAGAAGAAATGTTACCAAAATTCCTAGAATTCATAGGAGATTCAGTTATAGTAGCCCATAATGCTGATTTTGATGTTGGATTTATTAAGTATAATGCTGAAAAAATAGGTTACAAATTAAATAATACATATATAGATACTTTAAGATTAGCAAAATCATTATTTCCAGACTATAAGAAATACAAATTAGGAATTATAGCTGAAAATTTAGGAATTAAAGTAGATGTGGCACATAGAGCCTTAGATGATGTTATCACTTTAACAAAAGTATTTAAAGTAATGATAGACATGCTACACGAAAAAGGTGCTAAAACGCTAGAAGATATTGACAAACTTGAAGAAGGCAAAAGTAATTTCAAAAAATTACCTTCATACCATGCAATTATATTAGCAAAAAATTATGTGGGATTAAAAAATCTATATAAACTTATATCATTTTCGCACTTAAATTACTTTTATAAAAAACCTTTAATTTTAAAATCGCTTTATAAACAATATAGCGAAGGTTTAATAATGGGTAGTGCCTGTGAAGCAGGTGAACTATATAGAGCAATTGTGGCAGGAAAATCAGAAGAAGATATAGAAGCAATAGCTAAGGATTATGATTACTTAGAAATACAGCCATTAGGCAATAATAAATTTATGATAAGAGATGGAACTGTTCCAGACGAAGAAGCTTTAAAAGATATAAACAGAAAAATTGTTGCATTAGGAGAAAAATTAGGTAAATTAGTAGTTGCAACTTGTGATGTACATTTCATGGATCCTCAAGATGAAATATATAGAAGAGTATTACAAGCAGGACAAGGATATGATGATGCAGACGAACAAGCCCCTCTATATTTGCGTACTACAAATGAAATGATAGAAGAATTTGAATATTTGGGAATAGATAAAGCATATGAAGTAGTTGTAACAAATACTAATAAAATAGCTGATATGTGTGAGCAAATTAGCCCAATATCACCAGAAAAATGTCCACCACACATTGAAGGATGTGAGCAGCAAATTGAGGACATTGCTGTAACTAGAGCAAAGGAATTATATGGGGATCCACTACCAGAAATAGTAAAACAAAGATTAGATAAGGAATTACAATCAATTATAAAAAATGGATTCTCCGTAATGTACATTATAGCTCAAAAACTAGTATGGAAATCGAATGAAGATGGATATTTAGTTGGTTCAAGAGGATCAGTTGGTTCGTCATTTGTTGCCAACATGACAGGAATAACAGAGGTAAACTCTTTACCGCCACATTATAGATGTCCAAAATGCAAATATTCGGATTTTACCGATTATGGATATAAAAACGGATTCGATTTACCTGATAAGGATTGCCCAAACTGTGGTACTAAACTAGAAAAAGATGGAATGGATATACCTTTTGAAACTTTCTTAGGTTTTGATGGAGATAAAGAGCCAGATATAGATTTAAACTTTTCAGGTGATTATCAAGCAAAAGCACATAGATATACAGAAGTTATATTTGGAAAAGGAACAACATTTAAAGCAGGAACAATTGGTACTGTGGCAGATAAAACAGCATATGGATATGTAAAAAAATATTATGAAGAAAGGGGTATACCAGTAAATAATGCAGAAGCATTAAGAATTGCAAAAGGTTGTACAGGAATAAAAAGAACAACTGGTCAACATCCTGGTGGAATTATTGTTGTACCAAAAGGTAGAGAAATATATGAATTCTGCCCAGTACAACATCCAGCAGACGACCCAAATTCAGATATTATAACAACACATTTTGATTATCACTCAATAGATAAAAACCTATTAAAATTAGATATACTTGGACACGATGATCCTACAGTAATTCGTATGCTTCAAGATATTACAGGAATAGATCCAAAAACCATACCACTAGACGATAAAGAAACTATGTCAATATTTTCTTCAACAAAAGCATTAGGAGTAACTCCTGAACAAATAAATTCACCTGTAGGCTCATTTGGAGTTCCTGAATTTGGTACAAAATTTGTTAGAGGAATGCTAGAAGATACAAAGCCAACAACATTTGAGGAATTGCTAAGAATATCAGGATTATCGCATGGTACAGATGTATGGTTAAATAATGCGCAAGACCTAATAAAGCAAGGGACTGTAAAACTAGATGAAGCAATATGTACAAGAGACGATATTATGATATATTTAATAAAAAAAGGCTTACCTTCAAAACCTGCTTTTAAAATAATGGAAAGTGTGCGTAAAGGAAAAGGACTTTCTGAGGAACAAGAGCAGTTAATGAAGGAAAACGGTGTACCAGATTGGTATATAGCTTCATGCAAAAAAATTAAATATATGTTCCCAAAAGCACATGCTGCTGCATATGTAACAATGGCTTTTAGAATAGCTTGGTTTAAAGTACATATACCAAAAGCATACTATGCTACTTATTTTTCAATAAGGTCAAAAGCCTTTGACAGCGAAGTTATGTGTCATGGAAAAGAAAAAGTAAAAAATAAAATGAGAGAAATTGAACTGCAAGGAAATCAAGCTTCTGCTAAGGATAAAGATATGTATGACGATTTAGAAATTGTATTAGAAATGTATGAAAGAGGTATAAATTTTCTTCCGATAGATTTATATTTATCAGATTCAACAAAATTTATTGCAGAAGAAGATGGAATAAGACCATCCTTAAATAGTATCCCAGGACTTGGAACAGTTGCTGCAGATAGCATAGTAGAGGCAAGAAAAGATGGAAAGTTCATGTCTATTGACGACCTAAAAATACGCTCTAAAGCAGGAAATTCTGTAGTTGAAATGCTAAAGACGGCAGGTTGCTTAGAGGGAATGACACAAAGTAATCAAATGAGCTTGTTTGGATAAGGAGAGAAGCGCAAATGCCTATAATAGAAAATAGTATACAATTGGAAAATATATTTAATATAAAGAATTTAATAATATATATAATTATTATAAATATAGTAGGGTTCTTCATAATGCTAATAGATAAAAAGAAAGCAGAAAAATCTAAATGGAGAATACAAGAAAAAACTTTGTTATTAATAAGTGTTTTTGGAGGAAGCATAGGAACCCTAGTAGGAATGTATGTATTTCACCACAAAACTAAAAAAGCTAGGTTTTACATAGGTATGCCTCTAATATTGATTTTTCAAATTATAACAATAATTTATATACTTTGTAAGTAGAAAAATCAATATTTATTGAAACCTCAACATATACTTGTTATATGGAGATGGTAAAATTGCTATATATAAAACAAATTAATAATATTAAGGAAATTTTTTATGACAAATATCCAAAATGGTTAAACTACATTTTCTATGTTGCAAAATGCATATTTTGCATATTAACCATAAAAAAGGCAAATCATTGTTATATACCATATAAAAAATTAAACAATATATTAATTATCAAATTAATAGTAATAATGCTAAAAAGGCAAAACAAAACAATAATATTTTCTAACAAATTACTAGAAAATAAGAAATTTATGGAGGAAGTAACTCACTACAATATAAGGGTTGTAAATAGAAGAAATTTATTTGACTATAATATTATAAAAATTTTAGAATATATATCAAACATCAAAGGAAAAACACTAAAAGAATTAGAAATAACAATATTGATAAACAATATATCAAATAAAAATATCGAAATGATAGAGTATCTTGCTAATAATGTAAAAAGATTAAAGGTAGTAACAACCCAATTCAACAAACTAGCTAAAACAGAAGAATATTTACAAAAAGAATTAGGAATAGCAATACTTATTTCAAACAATAAAAGAAAGAGCTTGTTAAATTCTGAAATTATTATAAATATAGATTTTTCTGAAAACCAATTAGATACATATCAAATAAACAGAAATGCAATTATAATTCAAAAAGAAAAAATACAGATTTTAAAGAAAAGTTTTGAAGGTATTAATGTAATAGACTATAATATTGAATATGAAAAAGAAGAATTCTTTATGTCCTTTAATAGCAAAGATATATTAGCGAGTTTCATAAATATTAATAAATCTTATTTTGAGGTTGTAAACGAAATAAAACTATATAATATACGCATAGTAGAATTGATAGGAAATAAAGATACTATAAATATACATGAATTTATTTAATAAAAGCATTGACAAAAATAAAAAAAAAGATATAATTGTTACGAGGGAGGAAATAATATGAAAGCATATGTATGTAAGATATGTGGATATGTACATTTTGGAGAAGAAGCACCAGAACAATGTCCACAATGTGGAGCCGGAAAAGATAAATTTGAATTAAAAGAAGAAACAGGAAAAAAAGAATATGTAGACGAACACATTATAGGTATAGCAAAAGGACTAGATGAAGAAGTAGTTAAAGGATTAAAAGATAATTTCACTGGAGAATGCACTGAAGTAGGAATGTATCTTGCAATGAGCCGTCAAGCAGATAGAGATGGTTATCCAGAAATAGCAGAGGCTTTTAA
This sequence comes from uncultured Clostridia bacterium, assembly GCA_947632535.1. GTDB lineage: Bacteria > Bacillota > Clostridia > TANB77 > CAG-508 > CANRPR01. The sequence goes on from CANRPR010000005.1 coordinate 18,573, forward strand.
AAGATATGCATTTGAAGAAGCAGAACATGCTGCTAAATTTGCAGAATTACTAGGAGAAGTTGTATATCCAGATACAAAGAAAAATTTAATGTTGAGAGCAGAAGCTGAATGTGGAGCATGTAAAGGCAAAAAAGATATTGCAACAAGAGCAAAACAATTAGGCTATGATGCTATTCATGATACAGTTCATGAAATGGCTAAAGATGAAGCAAGACACGGTAGAGGATTTGATGGCTTATTAAAAAGATATTTTAATGCATAATGAATCTACTAAACATTTTCACACAAGGAGGGGAATCTATATTAAGATCCTCTCCTTCACCTATAATATAGAACTAGTAGGCACAAAAGAATCGTCAGGAGGATAAACGAATTCTTCATTTGGTTTATCAACCTTTTCTATTTTTTCTATTTCAATTATTGGTATTTCACCATGATAATTTCCTTTATCTATTTTACCGAGTAATATTTACCCAAGTACCATCAGAATAATTTAATGCGTTATCACAACTACACAAGAAACCTACTACTAAAGTTTGAAAATCTGAAGAAATCACCATATTTCTTGCTAGCACAAATTCATTTTGCTTTAAATCATATACTCTATAAACATATCCTGTAAAGCAAATTCTTTGCCCAATATAATCATTTATATTTTCATGCACAGTTTTTAATACATTAGTATAATTTGTAGCAGTTATTATTTGAACATTTTGATTATTAAAATTATCATTTATAGTATCTGAACCAGTAAAATTGCATAATCTATATATTGTAAATCCAAGAATTATAATAGCAATAACAAATATAATAAAAACAAAAAACTTATACCAAAAATTTTTATTTACCTTAAAATTACACACAAACATAACAATACTCCTTAAAAAATTGATTAATAAAATGTATGTACCAAATATAAAAATATGAATTTAATTTTCAAAATTTAGAAAAAATAGCGTATTTTGACAAAAAAATTAAAAAATGTCTTGAATAAGACTTTTACTATGTGTTATAATACGATAGAATGTTTATAAAGAAAGAGGGAATTAAAATTGAAAAAGGATTTAAGAAAAACTAAAATAGTAGGTACTATAGGACCAGCAAGTGAACATATATTAAAAGAGTTATTTGAAGCTGGATTAAATGTAACAAGAATTAACTATTCACATGGAAGTTGGGAAGAACAATCAGAAAAAACGGAAGAAGTTATCCGTTTAAGAAAGGAATTAGACATACCAATAGCAATGTTACTTGATATGCAAGGACCAGAAATCAGAACAGGTATGCTTGTTACAGGTAAAAATGAAAAAATAAAATTAGAAGATGGACAAAAGTTTACTTTAGTAAATGAAGATATTATAGGAGATAAAGACAGAGTATCTGTATCTTATAAAGAATTATATAAAGATTTAAAACCAGGTGCAAAAGTATTAATTGACGATGGTGCTATTGAATTAGTTGTAGACGAAATAGTTGGAAAAGATATTGTCTGCACAGTAGTACATGGAAATGGTTTAGGAAGTAGAAAAACTATGAACTTACCAGGAACAGCAGTGCGTTTACCAGCCTTAAAAGATAAAGACATAGCAGACTTAAAAACTGCATGTGAACATGATTATGATTATGTTGCAATGTCTTTCACAAGAAATGCGGATGACATAGCACAAGTAAGAAAAGTATTAGACGAAAATGGTGGAAAAGATATTAAAATTATAACAAAAGTTGAGAATGCAGAAGGACTAGAAAACATGGTAGAAATAGTTGAAAATGCAGATGCTCAAATGATAGCTCGTGGAGATATGGCTACTGAAACAGATTTCACAGAACCACCTGTTATGCAAAAGAGATTTATTAAATTAAGCAATCGTGCAAACAAACCAGCTATAACAGCTACACAAATGCTTGAATCTATGATGCATCAACCATTACCAACAAGAGCAGAAGCAAGTGATGTTGCAAATGCTATTTATGATAGAACAAGCGCAATAATGCTATCTGGAGAATGTGCAATGGGCGATTATCCATTAGAGTGCGTTAAAACAATGGTAAAAATTGCAAATAGAGTAGAACCAGAAATAAACTACTGGAAAAAATTTGACGAAAATAAAGCTATAGAATTAAACAATTTAGAAGATAATATTATATACTCAACATGTATCATGGCTAAAACTACAAAAGCAGATGCTATTGTTTGCTATACTAACTCAGGTGATACAGCAAGAAAATTTGCTGGTATGGGAGCTGGATGCCCAATATTAGCTGTTACAGATAATAGAAGAACATTTAACCAACTAGCTTTAGTATGGAATGTATTCCCAGTATATGTAGAAGCTAACAAAACAATAGATGAAACAATAGAAAAAGGAATAGAAAAATTAAAAGCTAAAGGAATTCTTGAAAGTGGAGATCTAATTGTATTATCAGGAGGAAATAAATTAGTAGTAAGCGGAACACAAGAAGGAAAAATAATAGGTGGAGTTGTAAGAATTTAAGGAAAAATTAAAAAAATATTGCAATTTACCAAAAATCATAGTATAATATTAATGTAAAAATTTGCCTTATACTTAGTTGTGATGTATAAAACTCCAATTACAACTCAGTTTAAGGAATATAGAAATAGGAGGAATTAATATGACAAAGGAAAGAAAACAAGAAATTATTAATACTTATAAAAGAGAGGAAAATGATACTGGTTCACCAGAAGTTCAAATAGCTCTTTTAACAGAAAGAATTACAGAATTAACAGAACATTTAAAAGTTCATGTAAAAGATAACCACTCAAGGAGAGGTCTTTTAAAAATGGTTGGTAAAAGAAGAAACTTACTTAACTACCTATCTAGAAAAGATATTCAAAGATACAGAGACATCGTTGAAAAATTAGGTTTAAGAAAATAAAATATAATTGGGGCATTTAAGTTGTTAAATGTCCTATATTGATATAAAGGAGAAATAAAATATGTTTAGAACATTTGAAACAGAATTAGCAGGAAGAAAACTAATAATTGAATCTGGCAAGATAGCTGAACTTGCTAACGGAAGTGTTATGGTAAGGTATGGCGATACAGTAGTAATGGTAAACGTTACAGCCTCAAAAGAACCAAGAGATGGAATTGACTTTTTCCCACTTTCAGTAGATTACGAAGAAAAATTATATGCAGTAGGAAAAATACCAGGAAGTTACCAAAAAAGAGAGGGTAAACCAGCAGATAAGGCAATTTTAACATCAAGAGCAATAGATAGACCTTTAAGGCCTTTATTTCCAAAAGATTTTAGAAATGATGTATGCGTAGTAGCAACAGTTTTATCTGTAGAACAAGATAATTCACCAGAAGTTGCAGCTATGATAGGTGCTTCTGCTGCATTATCTATATCAGATATACCATTTGGGGGACCTACAGCTGCTGTAAATGTTGGATATGTAGACGATACAATTATAATAAACCCAACATCAGAGGAGAGACAAAGATCAAGATTAAACTTAACAGTAGCAGGAACGAAGGAAAAAATAGCAATGATAGAAGCTGGAGCTGACGAAATTCCAGACGATATTATGTTAGCTGCTATAAAAGCTGCACACATTGAAATCAAAAAGCTTTGCGATTTCATTTCAGAAATAAAAAATGAAATAGGAAAGCCAAAATTTGAATATAAATCTTTTGAAGTAGATCATGATGTTTATGCTGAAATTGAAGAAAAATATTCAGATAGAATGTACCAAGATGTACAAGCAGTAGATAAAGAAGTAAGAGATTCTGCAATGGACAAACTAGCAGAAGATGTAAATGCATATTTTGTAGAAAAATATGGCGAAGAAGTAGCACAAGAAAAAGCTACAGATATTGCAGACAGCTTATATAAACTAGAAAAGAAATGTGTAAGAAAAATGATATTGGAAGAACATAAAAGACCAGACGGCAGAAAAATAGACGAAATTAGACCATTATCATGTGAAGTTGGGTTATTACCTCGTGTTCATGGAAGTGCATTATTTACAAGAGGTCAAACACAAGTATTATCTGTTGCCACATTAGGAATGGCAAGTGAACAACAAGAACTAGATGGAATAGACGAAGAAATAGGAAAAAGATATATGCACCAATACAATTTCCCATCTTATAGCGTTGGAGAGGCAAGACCTTCAAGAGGACCAGGTAGACGAGAAATAGGTCATGGTGCTTTAGCAGAAAAAGCATTAGTACCAGTAATTCCATCTGAAGAAGAATTCCCTTATGCAATAAGAGTTGTTTCAGAGGTATTAAGCTCTAATGGTTCAACATCGCAAGCAAGTATTTGTGGAAGCACATTAGCTTTAATGGATGCAGGTGTTCCGATAAAAAGACCTGTTGCAGGTATTTCTACTGGACTTGTAACAGACGAAAATGATCCATCAAGATATGTAATGTTAACAGATATTCAAGGATTAGAAGATTTCTTTGGAGATATGGACTTCAAAGTTGGTGGAACAGAAAATGGTATTACAGCAATTCAAGTTGACATCAAAATAGATGGATTAACATATAATATTATAAAAGAAGCTTTTGAAAGAACAAGAATTGCAAGAAAATATATTCTAGACGAAATTATGTTAAAACAAATAGATAAGCCAAGAGATCACATTTCAGAATATGCGCCAAAAATAATTAATACAACAATCAATGTAGATAAAATAAAAGATGTTATTGGACCAGGTGGAAAAATGATAAACAAAATTATTGCAGAAACTGGTGTAAAAATAGACATTGAAGAAGATGGTAGAGTATTTATTTATACTAATGATGAAAAAAATGGTAAAAAAGCATTAGAAATGGTAGAAGATATAGGAAAAGATTTAGAAATAGGAGAAGTATATGAAGGAACAGTAGTAAGAATAATGTCTTTCGGAGCTTTTGTAGAAATAAAACAAGGAAAAGAAGGATTACTTCATATTTCTAAAATATCAGATAAAAGAATAGAAAAAGTAGAAGATGTATTAAAAATAGGTGATAAAGTAAAAGTTAAGGTATATGAAATTGACGAACAAGGTAGAATTAATTTAACAAGAAAAGGCGTTGACGAAGCAGAAGAAGCATAAACACTACTATTAAGATTTTATTAATACAAGTAATAAAAGTTGAAATAAATAATATATAATAGTATAATGAATTATGTATATAAGCAATAGTATATATTAGAAAGGAAGAAAAGATGGAATATTTATATGTGCTTCAACAAGCATTAGTATGGGTTGTAACTATCTTTTGGTTATATCAATTCATAGTTAGTATTTGCTCATTAGTAAAATTAAAAGACAAACCATTATTAGAAGAAAAAAATAATCGTTTCATGGCAATTATTCCAGCTCATAATGAAGAAGCAGTTATAGGAAATCTAATTCAAAGTTTGGTAAATCAAGACTATCCAAAGGAATTATATGATATTTATGTTATTGCTGATAATTGTACAGACGATACAGTAAAAGTTGCACAAAATGCTGGTGCAATTGTTTATGAAAGAAAAGACGATGTAAATAAAACCAAAGGTCATGCATTAAACTGGTTTTTAAACAAAAAAATCGAAGAAAATGCAGATTATGATGCTTTTTGCGTATTTGATGCAGATAATATTGTAGACAAAGGCTTTTTAAAAGCAATGAATAAAAAACTATGTCAAGGTGAAGATGTTGTACAAGGATATAGAGATATAAAGAACCCAACAGATAGTTGGATTTCAGCTGGGTATGCTATATTTTATTGGACAATGAATAGATTTTATCATTTAGCAAGATATAATTTGGGACTATCACCACTAATAAACGGTACTGGATTTATGGTTAAATTTGATGTTGTAAAACCAACAGGTTGGCAAACAGAAACATTAACCGAAGATATAGAATTTTCTTTAAAAAGAATAATAGCAGGAAAAAAACTAGGATGGGCAACAGATGCAATAGTGTATGACGAACAACCAGTTGGATTCAAACAATCATGGTCACAAAGGTCTAGATGGACAGTTGGTCATATACAATGTATTAATAAATACACCAAGGACTTAACTAAAGCAGTAAAAGATCATAAAACTTTAATGAATTTTGATGGATTACTATATATACTAGGAAGTATCCCAATGTTTATTCTAACATTAGTATTATTAACAATTAATGTAATAATGTATTTTGGTAATGGAATAACAATGTATGAATTAATAGAAAATATAGTAAGATATTTAGTTCCAACCTTCTTACTTCCAATAGGAACAGCAATACTAATAATGCTATTAGACAAAAAGCCTATTAAGCCAATGTGGAAAGGTCTACTATGTTATCCATTATTCTTAGGTTCATGGCTACTAATTAACTTCAAATGCTTATTTAAAAGAGAAACTAACTGGGAAAAGATAGACCATGTAAGAGATATAAAAATTAATGAAGTCGTATAAGAGATATAAAAATATCTCTTATTTTATTTTTCAAAATAATGACAATTTCAGTATATAATGTTATAATATGAGCATACATTCAAAAGAAGGAGAAAATAATGAAAAAATATTTACATATCATTTTAATCATATTAGGTACTATATTTATATCATTACCAATATTTCATATAAATATGTGGTTTGACGAAGCATATTCAGTAGGAATGGCAAATAATACATTTGCAGATATATGGGTTATAAGCAGCAATGATGTACATCCAATACTGTATTATTGGATTTTACATATTGTATATCTTATATTTGGTAGCAACATATACCTATATAGACTTATAACAATGTTACCACTTGCAATATTAGGTATTATTGGTTATACACACATAAAAAAAGATTTTGGAGAAAAAACAGGATTTCTATTTTCATTTTTTGTATTTTTCCTACCAGTAACATGCGTATATTCAGCAGATATTAGAATGTACACATGGGCAATGTTGCTTGTTACACTTATGTCAATATATGCCTATAGAATTTACAAAGAACCAACCGCTAAAAATTGGATATTATTTTCTATATTTAGTGTATTATCAGCATATACACATTACTATGCACTATTGGCAGCAACAATTATTAATTTGATATTATTAATATATTTCATAAAATATAAACGCGAAAACATAAAAACATTTATAATTTCAGCAATTGGGCAAATTATAATATACTCACCATGGCTATTATGCTTATTAAAACAAGCTGCGGGATTCACAAAAGGATTTTGGATACCAAAACCTAACCTTGAACTATTCTTGAATATGTTTATTTTCCAATTCACTGGAAATTTAGATATAGAAGTAATAAAAAAAGGTCTTGCAATTATATTTGGAATAATTGTATTAGGTTATACAATTTACTGTTTTATTAGAAACTTAAAAAACAATAAAAAAGAAAATAACTTACCATTAATATGGTCAATAGGTACATACTTTATTGTAATACTTAGTATATATATAATTTCATTAATAAAACCGCTTCTATACCCAAGATATCTATTAACACTAACAGGATTATTCATTTTCTTTATAGCATATTCTATTGCACTAAGAAACGAAAAAATACCAACAATACTAGTTTGTTTGCTAACTCTTGTTATAGCTATAATCTGCAATTATAATGTTATAAAAATGAATTATGATACATCAAATGCAATACCAATATCATATGTAAAAGAAGATTTACAAAACAATGATATGATTATATTCGAAAACGAAAGTGGTAGTGGTTTTGTTATGAGTATGGAATTTACTAACATACAAAACTGTTTTTACGATTTTGAGCACTGGAATGTAGAACCAGCTTACAAAGCATTTGGAAAAGACATGCTTTATATAGATACTCTTGAAAAACTAGATAACTATACAGGTAGAATATGGGTAATAGATTCAGACGATTACATACTATATGATAAATTAATAGAACAATTTGGAGAAAATATTACTTTAATAAAACAAGACAAATACAATACCAAATATCATGGTTACAAATATGCCATCAGTTTAATAGAAAAGAAATAGGGGAATAAAAATGAAAAAATATGTACATATTGCTATTATTGTACTAGGAATTATATTTATATCGCTAGGAGCATTTCATACAAATATATGGTTTGACGAAGCATACTCAGTAGGTATGGCAAGTAAAAGCTTTTCTGATATTTGGCTAATTGGAGGAAATGATGTACATCCAGTTATGTACTATTGGCTTCTACATATAATTTATATATTATTTGGAAATAAAATCATTTTATATAGGTTACTTGGCATTATTGCTACTGCAATATTAAGCATAATAGGATTTACACATATTAGAAAAGACTTTGGAGAAGATGCGGGAATATTATTTTCATTTTTCGTATTGTTCTTACCAATTAATGTTGTATATTCAGTTGAAATAAGAATGTACACATGTGCCATGCTATTTGTCACACTTATGGCGATTTACGCATATAGAATATATTTAAAAAGTAGTGTAAAAAATTGGATAATTTTCGCAATATTTAGCCTATTATCTGCTTACACTCACTATTATGGATTAATGACAGCAGGAATTATAAATATTATGCTATTCATATGGGCATTAAAACCTGCCATAAAAGAAAAAACATTTACAACCACATTAAAAAGTTTTATTATACAAGCAGTAATTCAAATTGCTTTATACTTACCATGGGTACTTTTCCTATTATTACAAATTTCACAAGTATCAGCTGGATTTTGGATAGGAATAAAATTCCCAGATACATTAATTGAAATGTTTACCTTCCAATTCACTGGTAATTTAGGTGGACCTATTCATATTAGTAATTGGATAGCAGGTATCTATGGAATATCAATTTGCATATATTTAGCTTATATAATACATAAAAATAAGAAGTCAGAAAATAGAATTTCTTTAAAACCTGTTAAATTAGCCATAATAATATATTCTTTAGTTATTTTATCTGCAATAATAGTATCACTCATAATTTGGAGACCAATTATATACGCAAGATATTTATTAGTAATAACAGGATTACTAATATTTGCAATATCATATTGCATGAGTAAAATAGGGCTTAAATATATTAATATAGCTGTATGCATAATAACAGTAATTATAGCTACTATTGTTAATATAGATGTTATACAAAAAAATTATGACAAATCAAACAATGCAATATTTGAATATCTAGAGCAAAACATTACAAAAAATGATTTATTAATATATTCCAATGACATAAATACTGGATTCATTGTAGGTGTAACATATCCAGATAATAAACAATACTTTTGGAATAGAGAAAATTGGAATGTAGAAGAAGCCTATAAGGCTTTTAGTTCAAACATGGAAACAATATATAACTTAGATAAATTAGAAAACTATACTGGAAGAATATTAGCTATAAATGAAAACAATACAAGCATAGCAGATGCTATAGAAGAAAAGTATAACATAGAAATAATTGATAAAAAAACATATAAAACGAAATATCAAGATGCTACATATTCTTTTGTTTTAATGGAAAAAAAGTGAGGTAAGAGAAAAATATGAGTTTATTACATAATATACAAGTTTTTGCTTTTGTGGGTCCATCTGGTACAGGCAAAAGCTACAGGGCACAATTAGTAGCAAACGAAAATGATATCAACTACATTATAGATGATGGGCTATTTATAAAGGATAATGAAATAATTGCAGGAATATCTGCAAAAAAAGCTCCAACAAAAATAGAAACTGTAAAGCAAGCCCTTTTCATAGAAAATAATGAAAAAAATGAAATCACTAAGGCAATTAAAAAATATAAACCAGATAAAATTTTAATATTAGGAACTTCTGACGACATGGTTCAAAAAATTGCGGAAAATTTAGGATTACCTAAAATTTCGAAATACATTTATATTAGTGATATAGCCACAGAGGAGGAAATGGAAACAGCAAGAAGAATTCGAACAACTGAAGGAAAACATGTTATACCTGTTCCAACTTTTGAACTAAAAAAGGACTTTTCTGGATATATTCTAGACCCTTTACAAATTTTTAAATCTAAGGGAAGAGGTGCTAAACCATATATATCAGAAAAATCAATAATTAGACCTACTTTTAGCTATCTAGGTAAGTTTACTATATCTGATAATGTATTTAGACAAATATTAGAACATGTAAGCGACAAAAATGACGATATATATAAAGTAGTAAAATGTAGAGTAGATAATTATGAAGAAGGTCCATATATATACATGGAAGTTATTATAAAATATGGTTGTAATATAATTGATTCAATAAATCAATTTAAACATAGAGTTATTAAAGAAATTTCAAATTTAACTGCAATGAATGTTCAAAAAATGGATGTTGTAGCAAAAGGAATTCATATATCATAGGAGGTAAACATGGGATTTATAGTAGCAATGGATGGACCAGCAGGAACAGGAAAAGGAACTATTACAAAATTAGTATCACAGGATATGGGCTTATTAAATGTAGACACAGGAGCAATATATCGCTGTGTTACACTTGAGGCAATAAATAGAGGTTTAAATACAGATAATAAGCAAGATCTTATTAACTTAGTAGATGAAATAAATATAGAAATAAAAAATAATAATGGAGAACAAACAATATTTTTGAATAATAAAGATGTTACTAAACAAATAAGGACTTCAGAAGTAACAAATATGGTATCTAGTGTATCTTCTATAAAAGAACTAAGACTTAAGGTTACACAAATAGAAAGAAGCTTTGCAAAAAATGGAAATATAATAATGGAAGGTCGAGACATAGGAAGTTATGTTTTTCCTGATGCAGATGTAAAAATATATTTAGATGCTTCTGCAGAAGAAAGAGCAAGAAGAAGATATTTGCAAAATAAGGAAAGTGGAATAAATACACCATATGAAGAACTTTTAGAAGAAATAAATAAAAGAGATTATAATGATAAACACAAAGAGATTGGCTCATTAGTAATATTACCAGATGCAGTTATTATAGATTCAACTAATATGACTATTGAAGAAGTAAAAAATAAAGTAGAAGAAATTATTTATACAAAAATGAAAGAAAAAGGAGTAATATAATGAAAAAATTTTTTAAAAAAATAGGAAGATTTATAGTAAAACATGCCATAGTACTTTATTGTAAAATCGTATATAAAGCAGAGGTAACAGGATTAGAAAATATTCCTAAAGAAGGTGCTTGTATTTTTTGCGGTAACCATAGAAACTATTTAGATCCACCGCTAATAGTATCTTTTTCGCCTAGACATATGAGGTTTTTAGCTAAAGAAGAATTAGGCAAGAATCCTTTTTTTCATTTTTTAGGAATTATATTTGATGGAATCTATGTAAAGAGGGATTCAAAAGATGTAGGAGCTTTAAAAGAAGCTTTAAAAACTTTAAAAGAGGGAGAATGTATAGCTCTATTTCCAGAAGGAACAAGAAACGGCTTAGAAAAAGGAGAAAAAGTAAAAGACGGAGCAGCCTTTTTTGCTGTAAGAACAGGTGCTAAAGTAGTTCCTGTTGGAATTTCTGGAGGACTAAAAAAATTTGACAAAGTAGTAGCTAAATTTGGAGAGCCAATTGATTATTCTATGTATAAAGGGCAAGAAAAAGACAAAGAAGTATTAGAAAAAGTAACACAAGACATAATGACAAATATAATTAATTTGACAAAATAATTAATTTAATATATAATATTGTAGTTATGTGTAAAGCACAAAATTAGTATTAAAGGAAGGATAAAAATGAACAACGAAAATATAAGAAATATTGCAATTATTGCACACGTTGACCACGGAAAAACTACACTAGTTGACGCACTATTAAAGCAAAGTCATATATTCAGAGATAACGAACAAGTAGCAGAAAGAGTAATGGATTCAAATGATTTAGAGAGAGAAAGAGGTATTACAATTCTTTCTAAAAATACATCTGTTATGTATAAAGATATAAAAATTAATATTGTAGATACTCCAGGACATGCCGATTTTGGAGGTGAGGTAGAAAGGGTTTTAAAAACAGTAGATGGCGTTTTACTATTAGTAGATGCTTTCGAAGGACCAATGCCTCAAACAAGAGAAGTACTAAAAAAATCTTTAGCTTTAAATTTAAAACCAATAGTTGTAATTAACAAAATTGATAGACCAGGAGCAAATCCAGAAAAGGTTGTAGATGATGTAATTGGATTATTCATTGAGTTAAATGCAAATGATGATCAATTAGATTTCCCAGTTGTATATGCTTCTGCAAAACAAGAAATAGGAAAAATGAATTTATCAGATAATACAACAGATTTAAGTTGCTTATTTGAAACAATTATTAATACAATTAGTGCTCCTAAATGTGAGATAGAAGGAACTATGCAAATGTTAGTTTCTAATATTGATTATGACGAATATATTGGTAGAATTGCAATAGGTAGAATAGAAAGAGGAACTATTAAAGCTAATATGCCAGTATCTATTTGCAAAAAGGATGATAAAGTTACAACAGGTAGAATTGCAAAATTATATACACATGTAGGATTAAAAAGAGAAGAAGTAGAAGAAGTACAAGCTGGAGATATTGTGGCAATAGCAGGTATTTCAGATATTAATATAGGTGAAACAATATGCGATTACAATAATCCTGAAAAAATAGATTTCGTAGATATAGACGAACCAACTGTATCAATGACTTTTAGTGTAAATAATGGACCTTTAGCAGGAAAAGAAGGACAATTTATTACATCAAGACACATTAGAGATAGATTATTTAAAGAGCTAGAAAGGAATGTAAGCTTAAGAGTAAAAGAAACAGATTCACCAGATAGCTTTGAAGTATCAGGTCGTGGAGAGTTACATCTATCTGTATTAATTGAAACAATGAGAAGAGAAGGTTTTGAATTATTAGTTTCAAGACCAAAAGTAATTTTCAAAGAGATTAATGGACAAAAATGTGAACCTATAGAAAGGCTTGTAATAAATGTTCCAGATGACTGTATAGGTACAGTTATAGAGAAACTTGGTAAAAGAAAAGCTGAAATGATTAATATGGAACCAGCAGAAGAAGGACACACAAAAGTAGAATTTAAAATTCCAGCAAGAGGATTAATTGGATATAGAACAGAATTTTTAACAGATACAAAAGGAAATGGAACAATGAACCATATTTTTGATTGCTATGAACCATATAAAGGAGATATTATGGCAAGAACAAGAGGAACTATTGTTGCATTTGAACCAGGTAAATCTGTAACATATGGACTATACAATGCTCAAGATAAAGGTGAATTATTAATTGGTGCAGGTGTAGAAGTATATGAAGGAATGATAGTTGGTATTAACTCAAGAAATGAAGATCTAGCTATTAATGTATGCAAAGAAAAACATTTAACCAATACAAGAGCATCAGGTTCAGATGATGCGTTAAGATTAGTTCCACCTCTACAAATGTCTCTAGAAAAGGCTATTGAATTTATTCAAGATGACGAATTAGTAGAAGTAACTCCTCAAAATATTCGTTTAAGAAAGAAAATATTAGATAGCAAGGAAAGAGAAAGAGCAGCAAGAAATAATAAAATTGATTAATACGAAAAAGAGGGAATATTGTGAACATAAAGGAACTTAAAAATATAAAGAATGAAGCATTAAATCAAAATATACCAATAATTATGGACGATACTTTGGAGGTAATAAGACAAATATTACTTCCAAAACATCCTAATAGAATATTAGAAATTGGAACAGCTGTTGGATATTCAGCAATATGCTTCACAGAATTTCTAGAACCACATGGATTAATAGATACAATTGAAAGAGAAGAAGAAAGAGTAAATCAAGCAAAGGAAAATATAAGACGAGCAGAAGTAGAAGATAGGATAAACTTATTGTTTGGGGATGCTGTAGAAATACTACCAACCTTAGAAAATGAGTATGATGTTGTATTTATTGATGCTGCAAAAAGCAAATATCCATTTTTCTTAAATCAAGCTTTACGCTTACTTGCAGACGATGGAATTATTATAGCAGATAATGTATTATACAAAGGATATGTTATGAGTGATTACAATAAACATAAGCAAAGAACTGCAGTAAGAAATTTAAGAGAATTTATAAAGGAAATCCAAGAAAATCCGCTTCTTGAAACACAAATACTAGAAGTAGGAGATGGTCTTGCAATAAGCAAAATAAAAGCTCAAGAATGTTAATGTTCTTGAGCTTCATTATTATCTAATTCTAATTGTTGCTTTTTTATTCTAGCAATTTCTTTAAAAACTTCCTCTTTTGACATACTAAATATCTTTTCATATAAAATATCGTCATTAACATCTTCTATTTCATATTCAATAGCACCGTTTGTATTATTCTTTTTGCAATTATAAGAAGTAAATATTCTATATGGTGCAGAGGCATCAACAGACATTTTTTTATAAGCATCATGACCAACTTGAGCATCATGTTCAGCTATTTCATGCATATACGAATCCCTAATTTGAAATTCACAATAATAATCATACTCTGGATCGTATACTCCATAATGTAAAGATTGATATTTAGATAAATTTGAGCTTCTGTGATAATTAATTTTATCTTCATGCTTATCCAAATATTCCATTTTCTTGGACATCTTTTTACTAGCAACTAATTTTTTATTAATATCATTATTTCTTCTTAAATCTAATTTATACTTTGGATTAGCAATGTAATCTTTATCCCTTTCCTTCAAACAAATATAGCCTTCCTTTTGCAAATATCCAACAAGTGCATTTTTAACGTCATAACAAGCTTGTTTTGGAATATTTCTATCTCTTTTTTGAATAGTTCTATTTAATAGAGAAAAACTATCACCTTGCTCATTTACTATAGACAAAGTTCCATTTGGATTACAAATTAAGTTGTTTTTTGTAACAGTTATAACTTGATTATTTCCTACATCTATACAATCTCCAATACAAATTTTAATTGGAGGAGTACCTTTTGATCTAAAAGCATAATATGGAGTTTTAGCTTTAGAAGTTTCGTCAAAAAATTTTCCAGCTTGTTCTATTTTAAATTCAACAAAATTTATAATAAATCTACATGCATATAAATCATATAGAATAGGTGGGTTGCTAGGGTCAAAAGTATTGTTACTAATTGCCTCCTCAGTTTTAATATATGATTTTTCAAGAGCAGATGCACGAGATTTTATTCTTGCCTCAAAATTTATATCAATATTAGGAAGCTTTTCACAAACATATTTATATATGTCTAAATGCTGTTTTTTTACAACATCTTTTAAACCAAGCAGTCTGTCATGCAACGCTATGTAATCTAGAGGTCGCGTATCTGGACTGAGTTTATACATATCTTCTGTATATTTTAATAATAAATTATTTTGCTTTAAATCAAGTTTAATTCTATAAGGGGTTTCTTCAGGCATAAAATCACATCCTTTTCATATGTTCTATTATGTTAATAATAACACACATGGAAAGAAAATGCAAATTTTATAATACTTTTAAATATTTAATAATAGATGCAATAGTATCAACCGAAATAGTAAGTATTAAACCATTAACTATATAAAACTGCATAATATATGGTATTTTCCTTACCATTTTTTTAATTTTTATCTCAAAAAATGGGTGAATATGATTTATAAATAGTAGGGCAATAATTCCCCAAATAAAAGAATAAAAAATGCTAATACGACCATTTAAATTCATAAAATCAGCCGAATAGTCCCACCAATGCTCAGCAAATAGTGCATCAAGTCCAAATCCAACAAGATATTCAAAAATCGAAAATATAATTGCTGATACAAAAAATAACTTTAAAGAATTTTTCTTATATCTTTCTAAAAATTGTATTAAAATAACAGCCCCCCAACCATAAATAGGGCAAAGTGGTCCATATAAAAATCCTCTTTTAGTAAAATGGCCTAATACAACAAAACTATAGGCGGTTTCAAGAAGCCATCCAATAAATGCGTATAAAACAAAATATAATACAAGATATTGCAATTTTGTTAATTTTCTGTGTTCTTTCATATCTTCTTTCATAAAACCTCCTAACAATATAAATATAACAAATTTAATAAATCTTGTAAACAAGATTAAAAAAAGTTTATTAATCTGTCAAAATCTTCTGGTAATTTTGCTGTAAAAACAAGTCTTTTTTGCGTAATTGGATGTATAAAAGAAATTCTATAAGCATGTAAAGCTTGTCTATTAATAAAAGGTGAAAAGGTTCCATACAAAGTATCAGAAACAATAGGATGACCTATATATGCCATGTGCACTCGTATTTGGTGAGTTCTGCCAGTTTCTAATTTAACTTTTAACAAACTAAAACCATTATTTTGATTTAAAACTGTATAGTGAGTTATTGCAGAATCTCCACCATTAAAATTAACTTCTCTTTCTATTATACTATTACTTTTTCTTGCTATTGGTGCATTAATAGTGCCACTTTCCTCAGAAAAATTTCCTTCAACAACAGCTATATATTCTTTTTCAAAAATATTTAATTTCATTTGTTTAATTAAACTTTCTTGAATATATTCATTTTTAGCAAAAATTACAATTCCAGAAGTATCCTTATCTAACCTGTTTACAGGTCTGATTTTCTTTTTTAAACCTATTTCGTCAAAGTATGCTCTAACACCATTAGAAAGTGTATTTGTATAATGTTGCATAGATGGGTGAATAGAAATATCAGTAGGTTTATTTAAAATAAGTAAAGAGTCATCTTCAAATAAAATATCTAGCTTCATTTTAGTAGGGACAATATTACTATTATCTTCTTCAAAATCTATGTAAATATCAATTACATCATTAGGATTTACAATTATATTAGTATAAGTTGATACACCATTAACAAAAATTTTATTGTTTTTCCTTAATTTTAATAGCAATCTATCAGACATATATAATTTTTGTTTTAATATTTCAAACAATGTATTATTTGCATCTGCAACAGTATAAGATAAATGCATAATTACCTCCAACCCTAATATTATATCATAAAATTTCATATATGCAAAATACTTGTATTTTTTATTAAAAGAATATATAATGTTTGTATTAAAAAGGGAGGAATAATATGAGCTTTATAGATGAAATGAAGAAAAAAGCTTGTAAAGATATAAAAACTATTATATTACCAGAAGCTTACGATATAAGAATTTTACAAGCAACGCAAATCATTATGGAAGAAGGCTTTGCAAAAATTATTCTATTAGGTGACAAAAGCAAAATAAGAGAAATAGCAAATGATAACAACATAAATATTGGGAATGCAACTATTATTAATCCAATAGAAAGTGATAAGTATGAAGAATATGCAAATGCTTTATATGAATTAAGAAAATTAAAAGGAATGACAGTGGAGCAAGCACATGAGTTATTAAAGGATAATGTATATTTTGGAACTATGATGGTAAGGCAAGGGGATGCTGATGGCTTAGTTTCAGGAGCTATTCATTCTACTGCAGATACTTTAAGACCTGCTCTTCAAATATTAAAAACTGCACCAGATGCAAAAATTGTATCAACTTTTATGATAATGTGTGTTCCAAATTGTGAGTTTGGAGAAAATGGCTTATTTTTATTTGCAGATAGTGGGCTAAATGGTTACCCTGATGCAGAACAATTATCTGAAATAGCTATATCTTCAGCTAAAAGTTTTGAAAAACTTATAAGAAAAACTGCTAAAGTGGCCATGCTATCTTATTCAACATATAGTAGTGCTAAATCTGAAAGCATCCAAAAAATGATTGACGCAAAAAATATTGTAAAAGAAAAGAATAGTAATATTTTAATCGATGGTGAATTGCAATTAGATGCTGCCATTGTTCCAGAAGTAGGAAAATCAAAGGCACCAAATAGCAATATTGCAGGATATGCAAATACTTTGATATTTCCAAATCTAGATGCTGGAAATATTGGATATAAATTAGTACAAAGATTAGGAAAGGCAGAAGCATATGGACCAATTTGTCAAGGAATAGCAAAACCTGTTAATGATTTATCAAGAGGATGTACCAAAGAAGATATAGCAGGAGTAGTTGCAATTACATGTGTACAAGCACAAGAGGGGAAATAATATGATAATAAATCCAAAAAGAGTTCTACTTGGAATGAGTGGAGGAGTTGATAGTAGTGTATCTGCAATACTTCTTAAAAATCAAGGTTATGAAGTAATTGGAACTACTATGAAGTTGTTTGAAGGAGAAATCGAAGGAAGTTGTTGTAATGTAGATTCTACAAAAGATGCAAAACGAGTATGTGATTTTTTGCAAATACCTCATTATACCATAAATTTCAAGGATGATTTTAATAAATATGTAATTCAAGATTTTATAAACAGCTATAAAAACTGTAAAACGCCAAATCCGTGCGTAGAATGTAATAAATATTTAAAGTTTGGAGCAATGTACAAAAAGGCTATGGAATTAGAGTGTAATTATATAGCAACAGGTCATTATGCCAAAACGCAATATAGCAAGGAATATAAAAGATGGGTTTTAAAAAAGTCTAATGCAGGTTCAAAAGATCAAAGTTATTTTTTATGGAATATACCTAAAGAATTATTAGAACACATAATTTTTCCGTTAGCTGAGTATGAGAGTAAGGATACAATACGCAAAATTGCACAAGAAAATAATTTGAAAGTAGCCAATAAACCAGATAGTGAAGATATTTGTTTCATACCAAATGGAAACTATAAAGAGTTTTTGGAAAACAATTCAGATATAGTTCCAAAAGAAGGAAATATAGTAGATTCTAGTGGTAAAATTCTAGGAAAGCATAATGGGTTATATAAATATACTATAGGTCAAAGAAAAGGACTAGGAATATCAAATTCTGTACCACTATTTGTTCTGGGCTTTAATAAAGAAAAGAATGAAGTAATTGTTGGCGAGGAAAAAGAATTATATAAAAAAGAAATTACAGTTTCTGATATTAATTTATTGCTAGTAGATGAAATAAAAGAGTCTTTGGAAGTTGAAGTAAAAACAAGATATTCTTTAAAAACTGCTAAGGCAAGTATTTGGCAAGAAGAGAATATTATAAAAGTAATATTTGATGAACCACAAAGGGCTATAACACCAGGTCAGTCGGCAGTATTTTATGTGGGAGATATAGTTTTAGGTGGCGGAAAAATAGTATAGACTTTTAAAAGTATATATGCTATAATATAGTCATTGATTAAGGAGGATTATAATGAAAATTTTAGTTTTAAATTCAGGAAGTTCATCATTAAAATATCAATTAATTGATATGGAGCAAGAAAAAGTAATTGCTAAGGGAAATTATGAAAGAGTTGGTACAAAGGAAGCTTTTTTAACACATAAAATAGGGGAGGATAAAAAAGTTCTTAACCATCCAGCTATGAATCATGAAGAAGCAATTGCTTTTGTTATTGAGCAATTAACAAACAAGGAATATGGTGTTATACAAAATTTATCTGACATAGGAGCTGTAGGACATAGAGTGCTACATGGAGGAGAAAAATTAAGTGGTTCAGTTTTAATAAATGAGGAAGTTATTAGCATTATTGAAGAGTGCATACCATTAGGACCTTTGCATAATCCACCAGCTCTATCTGGAATTCGTGCGTGTCAAAAATTAATGCCAAATGTAAAAATGGTTGCAGTATTTGATACAGCATTTCACCAAACAATACCTGAGGAAAATTATTTGTATCCAATACCTTATGAATATTATACTAAACATAAAATTCGTAAATATGGATTCCATGGTACTTCTCACAGATATGTTTCTATGAGGTTAGAAGAATTTACTGGTAAGAAGTTTAGTAAGGTAGTTACATGTCATTTAGGACAAGGTGCTAGTTTATGTGCTATAAAAGATGGAAAATCAATTGATACAAGTATGGGATTAACTCCAACAGCAGGTATTGTGATGTGTGCTAGAAGCGGAGATTTAGACCCTTCTGTTGTAACATATATGATGGATACAGAGAATTTAACAACAAAGCAAGTGATAGATATTCTAAACAAAGAATCTGGTGTGTATGGAATGTCTGGAATTTCAAAAGACTTTAGAGATATTGAGGACGAATATCAAAAAGGAAATAAAAAAGCAATTTTAGCAGCTACTAGATATGATTCTACAATTGCTCAATATATTGCAAGATATGCAGTTGAGTTAGGCGGATTAGATGCAATTGTATTTACTGGAGGAGTAGGAGAAAATCAATTCCATACAAGAGAGAGAATATGCAATAATTTGAAATTTATGGGATTAGAAATAGATAAAGAAGCTAATATGGTAAGAGGAGAAGAAAAAGAAATTTCTAGTGCAAATTCAAAAATAAAAGTATATATCATTCCAACAGATGAAGAAATGATGATTGCAAAAGATACATTATCATTAGTAAAATAAAAGGGGGAAAATAAAATGGCAAAAATATTAGAAGATATTTCAAGAACATTTAATGAATTCTTGTTATTACCAAATTTAACTACAGAAGAATGTATACCAGATAAAGTAAATTTGCAAACACCTCTTGTAAAATTCAAAAAAGGAGAAACTCCAAAATATGTGGCTAATATTCCAATGGTGTCTGCAATTATGCAGTCTGTTTCTGGAGAAAAAATGGGAATCGCTTTAGCTAGAGAAGGTGGTGTTGCATTTATATATGGTGCACAATCTATAGAATCTCAAGCTGAAATGGTTTATCATGTAAAAAAGCACAAAGCAGGATTTGTTATTAGTGATTCTAATGTAAAAAGTGGAACTACCTTAAGAGAAGTAATTGCACTTGTAAAAGAAACTGGTCATTCTACAGTTATTGTAACAGACGATGGAAGTGCAAATGGAAAATTCTTGGGACTTGTAACAGATAAAGATTATCGTATTACAAGAGATAATCAAGATGAACCTATAGATAATTTTATGACAAAGGCAGAAGATGTTGTGTATGCTAAAAAAGGAATTTCGTTAGCAGAAGCAAATGATATCATTTGGAAAGAAAAAATTAATTGCTTACCTATCTTAACAGAAGAAGGAAATTTAAAGTATCTCGTATTTAGAAAGGATTATGAAGAAAGAAAAAATAATCCAAATTCGTTATTAGACGAAAATAAAAGATATATTGTAGGAGCAGGTATAAATACAAGGGATTATGCAGAAAGGATACCAGCTCTAGTAGAAGCAGGAGTAGATTTACTTTGTATAGATTCTTCTGATGGATATTCAGTATGGCAGAAAAAGACTATTGATTTTGTTAGAGAAAAATACGGAGATAGTGTAAAAATAGGTGCTGGAAATGTAGTTGACAAGGAAGGATTTAGGTATTTAGCTGAAGCTGGTGCTGATTTTATAAAAGTAGGAGTTGGAGGAGGTTCAATCTGTATAACTCGCGAAACAAAAGGAATTGGTAGAGGACAAGCTAGTGCATTAATAGATGTTGTTGCAGCTCGTGACGAATATTTTGAAGAAACAGGTGTATATATACCTGTATGTTCTGATGGAGGTATTGTTCATGACCATCATATTACTATAGCTTTAGCTCTAGGGGCTGATTTTGTAATGATGGGTAGATATTTTGCTAGATTTGACGAAAGTCCTACAAGAGTACTAAAAATTGGTGGTAATTTTGTAAAAGAATATTGGGGAGAAGGTTCAAATAGAGCAAGAAATTGGCAAAGATATGATTTAGGTGGTGCAAGTAAATTATCTTTTGAAGAGGGAGTAGACTCATATATTCCATATGCAGGTCCATTAAAAGATAATTTGGATATAACACTATATAAAATTAAATCTACAATGTGCAATTGTGGAGCAACATCAATATCTGAATTACATGAAAAAGCAAGGTTAACTTTAGTTTCAAATGTAAGTATTGCAGAAGGTAGTGCACATGATGTTACATTAAAAGAAATAGATAATTATAGTATTAGATAAGAATAAGAATACATAAATATAAATAGAATTAAATGTACAAATAAATGAAATAAGAGGGGATAATTTTGAAGTTAAATAAAAAATGGCTGTTGGTAATTATAATTTTATTGCTAATTATAATGTCATGTATTGTATTTATAGCATATAAAACTAATGAAAGTAGAAATGTAGTGCCAGTATCTGTAAAAATTGATACTTTAAACTTTAATCAAATCATTTCTAAAGAAGATATCGCTCAAGTACCTGAAGATAAAACACCTCCCAAGATTATTTTAAAAGGGAAGTCTAATGTTTCGGTAAAAGTTGGAACTGAATATAAAGATGAGGGATGTACAGCTGAGGATAATTATGATGGAGATTTAACAAGTAAAGTAACTATAACAGGAAAAGTAGACACTCAAAAAGAAGGTACATATACAATTAATTATATGGTAGAAGATTCGGCTGGAAATAAAACAGAAAAAACAAGAAAAATAACTGTTAAATCAACAGTTGCTACTGCCACAACAAGTGGTGGCGGAAGTGGTCTTCCAGTTTTAATGTATCATTTTTTCTATGATGCTTCAGCAGGAGAAAAGGGAAAAGACAATAATTTTATGGAAATTTCTGCCTTTGAAGCCCAAATGAAGTATTTGTCAGATAATAATTTTTATTTCCCATCTTGGAAGGAAGTAGAAGATTATATTGATGGTAAAATAACTTTGCCAGATAAAAGTGTGGTTATTACTATAGATGATGGTGACGAAACTTTCATTAGGTTAGCTATCCCTATCATTGAAAAATATAATGTGAAGGCAACATCTTTTGTTGTAACAAGTTGGAATGGAAATTGGTTACCAAAAACATATAGATCTGCAAAATTAGACTTTCAATCACATTCGCATGATATGCATAGGTCTGGAGCAAACGGTAAAGGAAGATTTGTTAATTTGAGTTATCAAGAGGCATTGGAAGATGTCACAACTTCGAAAAATATTATAGGAAATTGTACAGTATTTTGCTATCCATTTGGACATTATAACGATACTGCAAAAAAAGTATTAAAAGATGCAGGATACACTTTAGCTTTTACAACACAGGGAGGTAGAGTCTACAAGGGAGCAGATAAGCTACAATTACCAAGAGTTAGAATGTCAAAAGGAGTTAGCTTAAACTCATTTATAGAAAAGGTAAAATAAATAGGAGAACAAAAATCGTTCTCCTATTTATTTTATTCCCACTCAATGGTTGCTGGTGGCTTTCCAGTTATATCATAAACCACTCTATTAACATGCTTTACTTCATTTACAATTCTTGAAGAAACTTTTTCTAATATATCATAAGGTATTTTTGTCCAAGTAGCTGTCATAAAATCTGTTGTTGTAACTGCACGAAGCGCTATTGTGTAATCATATGTTCTATCGTCACCCATAACACCAACACTTTTTAAATTAGTTAATACTGCAAAATATTGATTAATTTCTTTATCTAATTTTGCAATTTTTATTTCTTCTCTAAAAATTGCATCAGCATCTTTTAATATATTTAGTTTATCGTCTGTAATATCTCCTATTATTCTAATAGCAAGTCCAGGACCAGGGAAGGGTTGTCTATATACTAAGTTTTCAGGAATTCCTAATTCTAAACCAGTTTTTCTAACTTCGTCTTTAAACAAATCTCTTAAAGGTTCTACTATTTCCTTAAAATCAACATAGTCTGGAAGTCCTCCTACATTATGATGGCTTTTTATTGTAGTACCTTTACCAAGTCCACTTTCTATAACATCAGGATAAATGGTTCCTTGTACTAAGTAATCAACGGTTCCGATCTTTTTGGCTTCTTCTTCAAATACCCTAATAAACTCTTCTCCGATGATTTTTCTTTTTGTTTCAGGATCTGTAACACCAGATAGTTTCTGTAAAAATCGATCCTTAGCATTAACTCGTATTAAATTAATATCAAATTGATTTCTAAAAACTTCTTCAACCTCATCACCTTCGTTTTTTCGAAGAAGTCCATGATCAACAAATATACATGTTAAGTTTTTTCCTATAGCTTTATGTAACAATACAGCTGCAACAGAGGAATCAACACCTCCAGATAAAGCACACAATGCTTTCTTATCTCCAATTTTCTCTTTCAAATATTTTATAGAATCCTCAACAAATGAAGACATTTTCCATAGTCCATTGCAACCGCATACATTATATAAAAAGTTCCTAATGATATGTGTCCCATTTACTGTATTATTTACTTCAGGATGAAATTGGATTCCATATAATTTTTTCTCTTTATTTTCAATTGCTGCAACAGGGCAGTGAGGAGTGGTTCCAATAACTCTAAATCCTTCTGGCAATTTAGATACAAAATCTGTATGACTCATTAAACAAGCATTTTTTGAATCGAATCCTTTGAAAATATCTGATGTATTATCTATAGAAACATCTATTGTACCATATTCACGTTTATCCGCTCTATCAACTGTTCCACCTAATAAATGGGTCATAAGTTGCATACCATAACAAATTCCTAGAACTGGAATTCCTAAATCAAAAATACCTTTATCACATTTTGGCGCATCTGGCAAATACACACTTGATGGACCACCTGTAAATATAATTCCAACTGGTTTTTTCTCTTTAATTTTTTCTAAAGGTGTATCAAAAGGTACAATTTCAGAATATACATTGCATTCTCTAACTCGTCTTGCAATTAATTGATTATATTGACCATAAAAGTCAATAATTAGAACTAATTCTTTATTTTTCACCGTAAAATCCTCCTCAAACACTAAAATCATATATATTTTAACATAATAATGCATAAAAGTAAACACTTGCATTTTACATTGTCACTTGATATAATGTAAATGTATGGAGCGATATCGAAGCGGTCATAACGAAGCTGTCTCGAAAACAGTTAGCTGGTGAAAACTGGCACGTGGGTTCGAATCCCACTCGCTCCGCCAAATAACACAAGAAAAGGTAGTAGTTATATTTACTATCTTTTCTATATTAATTATATTCACAAAATAATAGGTTGTATTTGCTGTCTATCTAAAGCAGTTTCTAATGTTTTTATTATATAAGATGCGTCAAACACTAATGAACGCGGCTTAGTAATTGGGTTATCCTGCCTAAAAGGTACAAAAAAATAATTTGCTCTATTAAGCAAAACACCAATATTAGCAGCATTACCACTTAATCCATCATTAGTAGAAACTGCAATAATTAAAGGGTTATTATTTCTTAAATGCGATTTAGCTGCCATTGTAGCAGGAGTATCAGTTATACCATTAACTAGTTTTCCCATTGTATTACCTGTACATGGAGCAATAATCATTATATCTGTCATTTTTTTGGGACCTATAGGTTCTGCATCTTGAATAGTATGAATAATCTTATTACTTGTAATATCTTCAATTTCGTCAATAAAATCTTGAGCTTTACCAAACTTTGTATCTAAATTATATGCATTAAAAGACATTATCGGAACAACTTCAGCTTTTTCTTCAACTAGCTTCTTAATTTGGGGAATAGTAGACTTAAATGTACAAAAAGAACCGGTCATTACAAAACCTACTTTTTTACCTTCTAATTTCAATACTTTTTCCTCCTTTCATTACTTATTTATATATTTTATGAAATTATGTAAATTTTGCTACATTAATAAAAAACAAACATTTTTTTGCAAAAAACTATTGACAACAAATTTTTGTTCGATTATAATATAAATCGTAGACAGAAAATATGTTCGTAATAAGGAGGAATAAAAATGAAATTAAAAATTGTAAATAGAAAAAGATTTATATTAAGTATGACTTTAGTAATAGGTGCGGTGTTATGCATTATTTCACATAGTGTAACTCTATCAAAAACACCAGAAAAATATAGCACAATACTAGTAAGTTCTGGAGATACATTATGGAGTATAGCAGAAGAGGAAAAAAATAGTAATCCATACTATGAAAATAAAGATATTAGGTATATAGTTAATGATATAAAATTAATTAATAATTTAGAAAATAGTAATTTAACTAACAATCAGCAATTGAATATACCAACAATATAATAAATAGGGGATATAGAATAAATTTTAAGTATATCATATAGTATTTAAGCAAAATTATAGAAAGATGTCTAAATCCTTCTATAATTTTATACTATACAATTAAAAAGCTATTCAACAAAGTCTGATAATGGATTTCGCTCAACTGCAGAACGCACCTGCTCATTTTCAACATGTGTATAAATTTCTGTGGTAGAAATACTTTGATGTCCTAATAGTTCTTGCAAGGCTCTTATATCAACATTACCGTACTGGTACATTAATGTTGCAGCAGTATGCCTTAGTTTATGAACTGAATATTTATTTGTATCTAATCCTGCTTTTCGCAATTCATTTTTTATAATATACTGCACAGTTCTATTACTTATTCGTTCTCTGCGTTCACTTAAAAATAAAGCATTGCGTGAATCAAAATTTATTGCTTCTTTAGGCCTAATACTTAAATAGTTATTTATTGCATTAATACAAGACTTATTTAGATAAATAGTTCGTTCTTTATCACCTTTTCCTATAACTGTCATTTTACAATCATTAAAGTTTATATCTTTAATATTTATATTTACCAATTCTGATAAACGCATACCGCAATTCAAAAATAATGTAGTTATAGCTAAATCTCTTTCATTGTTACGATTTTCTTCATCAGAAGCAACCTCTAACAACTTTTTACTATCGTCCAAAGATAAATATTTAGGCATTCTTTTACCTACTTTTGGTGTTTCTAAGTCTTGGGCAGGGTTTACATCTATCAACTTAGCTTTTCTAGATAAATATTTAAAAAACACTCTAATACTTGATATTTTTCTTGCTCTAGTTGCAGGTTTACTTTTCAAATCAGTAGCAAGATACGAAATAAAAGCATGTATATCATTTAAAGTAATTTTCCTTATAGTATCAATTGTAATATCTTTAGTAGTAATTTTAGAAAAGTCTGTTTCATTAGTTAAACCATATTCTAATTTGATAAATTTTAAGAAAGTAGATAAATCATAGTTATATTCTTTAACAGTATTAGGCGATTTATTTAACATTGTAATTGAGTAATCTAAAAATGAATTTAAAAAATCAGGATTTTCATTTCTATCTATCATAGAATAACCTCCATAACTTGCAATTCTAATATATTCAAATTATACTATACATCAAAAAATAAAACAAGAAAAATATATCAAACATACTTTATATTTACAGGCACATACTTTTTTGATATACTGTAATTAAATATTGAATTATAAAGGAGATTTTAAATTGAAAAATAAAACTAAAATTATTATAGCTATAATATTAGTTATATCAATCCTTATATTATTAATAGCATTATACCAATTAAACATAATACCTCATAAGCAATACTCTAATAGTGACTTTAATATCCAAACATACATTAGTAATGTTGATAAAGATAATGATGGAATTGACGATCAAACAGACATACTAAATAATGTAAAAAAGTATATAAAGTCAAAGCCTAAATATAAAAGCAAATATTATGGAACTGGTTATCCTGATGATGAATATGGTGTTTGCACTGATGTTGTTGCTTTTGGATTAAAAGATGCTGGATATGATTTAATGGAATTAGTAAATCAAGATATTTTAAGTAATAAAGATAAATATAATATTGAAACTATAGATAAAAATATAGATTTTAGAAGAGTACAAAATTTAAATGTATATTTTAAAAATAATAGCATCTCATTAACAACAGATTTATCAGATATAAAGCAATGGCAGGGAGGAGATATAATAGTTTTTAAAAATCATATAGGAATAATATCTGATAAAAGAAATAAAAACGGTATACCTTTTTTAATACATCATGCAAATCCAATGCAAGTAAATTACGAAGAGGATGTTCTAGAGTTATATAATCAAGATTATATTATTGGACATTATAGAATTAGTTAATATACTATTACTGCTTGACAATTCTTGCCAAAAAATAGTATTATGAAAATAGTAATGATATTATTGAAATATAGGAGATGGACGAATAGATGTCAAATATTATTGATTATGTTAAATGGAGAGGAGATCTTAGCATAGCTGAATCAGAATTTAATGAAATAGATAGTTTGATATTAAATAGATTTTCATATTTTCCATTAGACAGTTTAATAGATGAAACAGAAGAATTATCAATTAATGAACTAAGTAAAAGATTTGAAAATGCCAATAAAGAAAAATTGAAAATACTTTGGAAAGACGATGCAGAACTTTTTCCAGCAATCGGGGATAGTAGAAGGTTCGGAGAAATGATAGCAGTAAAAAATGTAGTTAAAACAGAAAAGATAGTAGAAGAGCAATTTGCTGCAGTTACAATAATTTTGCCAGATAACACTATTTATGTATCTTTTCGAGGGACTGACAACACTTTAATTGGTTGGAAGGAAGATTTTAATATGAGTTTCCAAAATCATATTCAATCACAGATAGATGCAAAAAATTATTTGGAAGACATTGCAGCAAAATATCCGCATAAAAAAATTAGGGTAGGTGGGCACTCGAAAGGTGGAAATTTAGCAGTATATGCTTCTATATTTGCAAACTCCAAAGTAAAAAATAGAATTATTAATGTATATAATAACGATGGTCCAGGATTTCATGAAGATATAACAAATACAGAAGATTATAAAAATGCCATTGACAAGGTTATAACATATATACCACAAGATTCAATATTTGGAATGCTATTAAATCATGAAGAAAAGTTCATTATAGTACAAAGTACTCAAAAAGGTTTAATGGAACATGATGTATATTCTTGGCAAGTAATTGGAAAGAAGTTTGTAGTATTAAAAGAAGTAACAAATGGAAGTAAGTTTATAAATAAAACAATAAAAAATTGGCTAAATAGTTTAGATTTACATACCAGAGAACAAGTAATAGATATAGTTTTTGAAATAGTTAATTCAACAGAGGCTCAAACTCTAAAAGATTTAAAAGCTTCATTAATGAAAAATGCAAAAACAATATTATCTGCGTATACTCGTATTGGAAATGAAGATAAAAAAATGATAATGACTACAATAACCGCATTTCTGACAATACTAAAAGAAAATGTTAAAGAAGAATATCATAACAATCAGAACATGAATTCATAACACTATTGTTTGACTTTCATATTATAATATTTTAAATTAAATAGGAGAGAATAATATTTATGGAAACAAATGAAATATCAGAAGAATGTAAAAATATAGTAGAGAAAGTATGCATAAAGTATGGTTATAATACTCAAGATAAAGAAGGAAATGACAGTTTAAAAACAGTTTTAATGAAGGCTATTCCTGCAATGCTCAAAAACTACAAAAAAGAGGACCGAGAACTATTTTATCATATGTTGAATAACACACCAATTGTTATAGCCGATAACCTTACACAAGAAGGTTATGATGAAATAGTGGAGCAATATATTGGAAAGGATCTAAATAGTCATATAATAACAGAAACTGTTGATTCAGGAGAATATGGAAAAGGCATTGGTGCAGGAGCATATGTTTCAGAACCAATATTAGATGAAAATATGACTTTAAAAGGAAAAAAGTCTTTTATATATATTCAAAAAGTTTCTGGAAATCAAAAGGATTTTTTTGGTACAGATATAAATGTTTCTCACCTAATACATGAATTAGGTCATGCTTGGAGTGCAGAAAAAGAGCAATTTACTATGCAAGAGGATGGAACTTTAAAATCAAGAACAGGAACAGCAGAATTTGTTTATTCATTTTCAAAAACAGAAAATAATAAATTTATAGAGAAACGCGAAACTACAACAGGGTTAATGCTTGAAGAATGTATGAATACAGTTTTTGAAGAAGATGCAATGGCAAACTATATGAATCTTACTTTAGAAGATATGAAAAAAGCATATACAAATTCATTAATTCCAAGTAAGTATCAGGGCTATATGACAGATTTAGTTCGCTACATGATCAAAAAACTTGGAGAAGATGATTTTAAAAATTATAGATTATACGGTGATATAGAAAGTAAAAATAAAATTAATTCTTTAATGTCAAAGACAGAATATTGGAAAAACAGACAAGAGGATACATTATCTTCTGATAGTCCCAGAAATTATAATAAAAAAAGATCCGTCATAAGTAAAATAGATAATACATATGTACAAGATTTTTTTAAACAATATGAAACTACTTATTTTCCGGATATATCTATAATGACTCCGCTGGAAAAAATGGATAATGTTTTAGAACAAGTATTCAATTTAAATACAACAAAATATTATATGGGAATCGATAATTATAGTGAATTTATAAATATATTAGGATATGAAGGTTATTCATTAATAAATCAAACTGCTAATCTAGCAAAACTAAATGCAGATGAGATGAAAAAAGAAATAACTCCATTACAAGTTCTCAAAAGTGCATTATTAAAAGGAACAAGTCGAGACAAAACCAATGAAGCTATTAGCCAGGAAGTTGCAGAAAAAAATTTAAATTCTATTATAGAGGAAGAAACAAAAGATGATTAATAATGTCTATTCAAAAGCATATACAGAGGTATTAGAAATAATAAAATATTTTCCTAAAGAAGAATACTCAAAAATACCTTTAGAAAAAATTGAATTCTATAAAAAAAATATGGATAAAGATTATCATTTCACAATTAATCCAGAAATAGATTTGGATAAGCAGAACATTTCTATGGAAGCTAATGCTATAATGGTTAATTTATTCAAGGATTACTTTGCAAATGAACAACAAAAATTAAAAATAGAGCAGATATTAGATTTAAATCAAGAAAAAAAAGAACAAGAGAAAAGAGAAAAATATAATCCAAATGATATTTTCAAAAAGAGAGAAAAAATTGAAAGCAACAATGCTCAAACAACAGAAGTTAATACTAATACTGCATTAATAGAATACAAAGAGTCATTTTTTAAAAAATTTAAAAACTTTATATTTAAAATATTACATATAAATAGATAGGAGAATTAGAGCAAAATAGCATCAATCCTTTACAAAGGAAGGCAATTATGATAAAATTATTATGTAAAATTAATTGCTTTCAGTCTAAAACGGTAATAGAGTAATAATACCATAAATGAGCTGAGAAACCTATATGCAAATGCAAAGGAGAGTATTGAGATGAAAAAATTTGTTTCTAAAAATCAAATAATGTATGGAATTGTATACAATACAAATAATATTGTTATACAAAAAGTCCAGGAAGGAAAAAATCGTAAACGGTGCTATATAATTGGCAATGGACACTCGTTAAGTGTTGATAAGGATTATGTCATTACAAAACACGATCCGGCTATGCAACAATTTAAGCCTAAAATAAGCAAGGATATTACTATTTATGCAATTTACTTTACTTTTGAATGTATAGGACTTGAAGCATCGAGTAGAGAAATTGCCATATTTGTAAATGGCTTATATAATAAGTATGAGCAAATATTCTTAATTGGTCATTCAAAATGTGGCTTATGCTTATATAATGCTAGTCACTATTGCACAAATGCTATTACATTAGTAACCATTTCAACACCATTTAAAGGCTCTATTATAGCTGATAAAAAAGCTATGAATAAAACACTGAAATCTCGGATACTTAAAACTATCTATAATGCTATTTTTAGCGATCATAATGTGGATAAGGACATAATACCGAATTCACAGTTTATTCAAAATTTGCAGACAGCATCATACAAAGAACATATAAATATAATATCTTCTTTGAAAAAAATATCTAGCTGTAGCAATTTTATGGATTTGTTTTTGTTATTATGGGATAGGATATTGCAAATTAATGGTGATGGAATAGTTCCTCATGATTCACAAATGGCAAACAGTACGCGGACAATTGAAATTTCTTGTTCACATGCAAATTCATTAATAAGAGGACTTGATATAATAGAAAAATTATAAAGCAAATTTGGACCATCTATTTACATAGGCCTACCGAACATCGATAGGCCTACAATTCTACTTTGAATTATAAATGCTTTCTTGAATTTCTGCCATACATTCCTTAGTGATATTTGCAACTGCTGACCAAGAAGCAACTTGCTGAGAGAATGGCTTTACTCTATTATATAAGTCAGAAATTGTTCGCAAGGCTTCAGTTTTGTTTGAACAGAACATATTTAATTGTTTTTGAAAATATTGTGCAGTTTCATCAGAAGAATCAATAGATGCAAATTGTCTATTTAACTCCTGTCTAAAAGTATTCTGTGAAAAGTCTTTTTCTTCTACAAAAATTTTGAGATTGTTTAAAATATTAGATAATTTTGTAAAAGGATCATTGCTTTGCGCTTCCTGTAAGTTTATAGCATTTAAAATCCGTTGTTGGTAGTTTTCAAATCGTTTGACATCCATAGTGTGCCCTCCTAAAATATTAATTTTTTGTTGCTAAATAAAAAACTACTTTAATATAAATAAATTATAACACAAAATAGATTTTTTGGCAAAAATTTAATAATACTAACCAAATTTTAGTTATGTATAAAGATCTCATAATTACATATAATAAAAATATACTATTCTGAAAAAATGAAAAATCTTTAGTTTTTCGAAATAGTGTATTATAATATTCTTGATAAGAATGGTAAAGAAATTACCATTCGAAGTTTAGTTTCTAAGTAATACTACAAAAGGCTTTCACTTTTAAAATGAGTGAAAGCTTTTTGTAATATAAATAAAATTAATTGATCAAATTATAATATAAGAATTATACATGTTTTAAAAATATGTATAATTTTTTGAATTTTTTATACATATTTATTGAAAATATATAAAATTTATGATATTTTATATATATGGAGGTTTTAAAAATGAAATTAGAAATGTTACCATATAAAAATGTTGATTTAAAAACTAAAAAAATTTTAGAGCAATTAACAATTTCTTCAAGGGCTTTAGCAGAATTAAAAGGATACGCAAATACTATTCCTAATATGCATATTTTAATAAATGCTGTAACAATAAATGAAGCTAAAGATAGTAGTGCTATCGAAAATATAGTTACAACTCATGATGATATTTATAAAGTACTTACTGAAAGTGGTTATAAAGAAGAAAATGCAAAAGAAGTTGTTGACTATAGAAATGCCATTTGGAGTGGATTTGAACAAATAAAAAAAGATGGCTATATTAATACAAATACAATTATTAAAATACAAGGTATTATTGAACACAATAATGCAGGAATTAGAAAATTACCAGGAACTGAACTTAAAAATTCTATTACTGGAGAAACTATTTATACTCCACCTCAAAATGAGCAAGAAATAAGAGCATATTTAAAAAATTTAGAAGATTTTATCAATGATGACAAAGATAATATAGATCCATTAATAAAAGTATGTTTAATTCATTATCAGTT